>NZ_JBFTNE010000028.1:0-70424 GCF_056397325.1 Cupriavidus sp. 05N39 | reverse complement strand
TGGTAGAGCAGCGGACTCTTAATCCGTAGGTCGAGTGTTCGAGTCACTCACGCCCCACCAGCGAATTCTAAAAGCCGGAAGCAGCAATGCTTCCGGCTTTTTTCATTGGCGCATCATCTCCCCGCCCCCCCAAAAAAATCTCATCAAAAAGACATACAAAAAAAAAAGCCCGCGACAATTGTGGCGGGCTGAGAAGGGTCAGGGGCGTTCGGAGAACGTCCCGTCGCCTAGTTTGAATACATTGGAGACATGACGCAGCCCCACTCGAGTGGGGTCATGCGCGCGCCGCATCCGGGACTCGCATCAACCTGCGCTCGCGCGCTCGAACAATTCGCGCGCGAGCCCGCGGTGCCGCGCCAGCACGCGCGGCAATTCCACCGTGCGCAGCTCGCCGTCGCGCACCACCACCTTGCCGTTGATCACACTGGTGGCGACATTGCCCGGCGTGCAGAACACCAGCGCCGCCACCGGATCGTGGCCCGCGCCGGCATAAGCCACCTGCCCCATGTCGAAGGCCACGAAGTCAGCCGACATGCCCGGCGCCAGGGCACCGATATCGTCGCGGCCCAGTACGCGCGCGCCGCCCAGGGTGGCAATCTCCAGTGCCTCGCGCGCGCTCATGGCGGCGGGCCCGTATCCTACCCGCTGCAACAGCATCGCCTGGCGCACCTCGCCCAGCATATGAGCACCATCGTTCGAAGCGCTGCCGTCCACCCCCAGGCCGACCGGCACGCCGGCATCGCGCATCGCGCGCACCGGCGCAATGCCTGAAGCCAGCCGCATATTGGAGCAAGGGCAATGGGCCACGCCCGTGCCGGTGCGGGCGAACAGCGCGATGCCTTCGTCGTCCAGCTTGACGCAGTGCGCGTGCCACACATCGGGTCCGACCCAGCCGAGTTCCTCGGCGTACTGCGCGGGCGTCAGGCCGAACTTCTCGCGCGAGTAGGCGATGTCGTTATCGTTCTCGGCAAGGTGGGTGTGCAGCGACACGCCATAGTTGCGCGCCAGCAGCGCCGACTCCCGCATCAGGTCGCGCGACACGGAAAACGGCGAGCATGGCGCCACCACCACGCGCAGCATGGCATGGCGCGAAGCGTCGTGGTATTGCTCGATCAGCCGCTGGCTGTCGCTCAGGATCGCCTGCTCCTCCTCCACCACCGAGTCGGGTGGCAGGCCGCCCTTGCTGCGGCCCACGCTCATCGATCCGCGCGCGGCATGGAAACGCATGCCCATTTGCGCCGCCGCCGCAATCGAATCGTCCAGGCGCGAGCCGTTGGGGTAAAGATAAAGATGGTCACTGGTGGTGGTGCAGCCGGATAGCATCAATTCCGCCATCGCGGTCCGGGTCGACACATCGATCATCTCCGGCGTCAGGTGCGACCACAACATATAGAGATTGCTCAGCCAGGAGAACAGCTCCGCGTCCTGCGCGGCCGGCACGGCGCGGGTCAGGCTCTGGTACATGTGGTGGTGCGTATTGACCAGACCCGGAATCACCACCTGGCCACTCATGTCGAGCACCTCAGCGCGGCCTTCGTCGATCAGCCGGCGGTATTCCTGCGGCAACTCGGCGCTGGCGCCCACCCATTCGATCGACGGGCCTTGGGCCACCAGCGCGCCGCCCGGAATCTCGCGGCGCTGCGCATCCATGGTGACCAGGATGTCTGCATTGATAAGGATGAGGGTCATGACGGGATCTTCGGATCAGGGGTGGATAGCGATGCTGCGCCGGGGCTGGCCGGCCGGCGTCGTATTGACCAGCCCAGACAGTCTAAGACGGCGGCGGCCAGCCGCAAAGCATCGAATTCCACCGACGGTGTACGCAAAAACAGCACAGCCACCGTGTTGCGCCAGGGCCTGGTCCAGCGGGCCGCTAGCGCAGGCTCCCAAACAGTTCCGCCAAACCTGCGCCGATCCGCTCCGCCATCAGACTCGCCGCCGGGCTCAGCGGGTTGCGCGCGCGCACCACCAGCCGCAACGTCTGGCACGGCAGCTTGCCGTCGCGCAAGGGCACCCATGCGAGCGCGCCGCGCGCGCGCTCCTCCAGCACATCGAGGGGGTTCAGGAAAGCGACGCCGGACCCAAGCATGACCAGGCGCCGCATCAATGCCGTCGAAGTGGTCTCGGTCACCGGCGACACCTCCATGGCCGCGCGCGCGAAGGCCTCGTCCAGGATGGCGCGGATCGACAGCGACGGCGCGGGGAGGATCACCGGGTAAGCCAGGCATTCACCTAGCAGCGCCGAAGGCTGCGCAGCCAACGCGTGCGAGGGCGAGACCACCGCGCCGATATGCCAGTCACTGCTGGCCAGGATGCGAAAGGCCGCGATGTCGGGCAGTTCGTAGGCGAGGCCGAGGTCGGCATCGCCGCGCTCGACGGTGCTGACGATGTCCACCACGGGCAGATCCAGCAGGCGCACCAGGATGCCCGGATATTGCTGGCGGAAGCCGTGCACCAGCGAAGGCATCAGCGACCCGGCCAGCCCCGCGGTCGTGGCGATTGTCACTTCGCCCTGGCGCACACCTTTGACGGCCGCGATACGGCTGCGCAAGAGCTCGTGCTCGCGCAGCGTCTGCCGCACGTGCGCCAGCACCATCTCGCCCAGCGGAGTCAGCCGGAGGCGTTTGTTGATGCGCTCGAACAGCGGTGCGCCCAGTTCAGTCTCCAGGTCCAGTATCTGCCGGTTGATCGCGCTCGGCGCCACGTGCAGATGCAGCGCGGCCTGGCGGATCGAACCGCGGTTCACCACCTCATCGAGGTAGCGCAGGACTCTGGCATGCATGACGGGCTCCGGATTCTGGCTCGACGCGGCAGCGGCGGCCGCGGACATGGAAGACGAGCGCATTGTAGCCGCTGGCCATGCGCGCCGGCCGCCCGCGGGCGAGTGACAATGGCAGCGAGCCGGCATGGCATGGAGTACGCTGACATCAGTTCGCCGGACGGCCGACGCTGCCAGCCCGGCCCTTTCCTCTTGCCAGCGCGCGACGCCCCCGACACCATGACATCCAAGACAAGCAACAAGAAGCCCGTTGCGAAGTCCGACAGGAAGACGCACCCGAAAGCCTCAGGCGGGGCCGCCGGCAAAGCCACCGGCAAGCGCAGCGGCAAACCTGGCCTGCCCGGCCCGGCCCGGCAAAGCGCGAGGATGAACTGATGCGGTGCCGGAACCTGAAGATGGCGCGCTCCGCCCACGCCTACGTGCGCGGCAATACGCGCAAGTTCTACGAGTGGCTGGCGGCCAGGCAGCCGCACGCGCTGCCCGAGGACCCGGAGATCTGGATCTGCGGCGACTGCCATGTGGGCAATCTCGGGCCGATCACGGATATCCCGTGAACGCCTGCGGGATACCACGCCTTCCATCCCGCTCGGCAAACGGTTCTGGCGGCTGGCCCCCACCGAGCGGCGCGAGATCGCCCACCTTGCCACGCTGCTGACCTCTCGCGACGAAGGCGCGCGCGTGGAGGTGATAGATGCCGCTTACTGGGTCAAGGGTTGCAGCTCCCTGGGCCGCCTGCGCTTCGCCGTGCTGCTGTCCGTTGACAGCAATGACAGCCCCGGCCCAGAAATCTGCCTGATCGACATCAAGGAGGCGGCGAAGGCAGCCGCACCGAGCTACCCCAAGGCCAGCATGCCGCACGACAACGGCGCGCGCGTGGCCGAAGGCGCCCGCCATCTCTCGCCGGCGCTGGGCGATCGCATTCTTTCCGCGCAATTGCTCGACAAGGCGGTCTTCATCCGTGAACTGCTGCCGCAGGACCTGAAGCTGGAGATCGATACGCTGCCCCAGGAGGAGGCCAGCCGCGTCGCGATGTACCTCGGCGAGGTGGTCGGCAACGCCCACGCGCGCCAGATGGATCTCGCCACCCAACGCGGCTGGCTAGCCGAACTGGCCCGCAACCGGTCAAAGCAACTCGATGCCCCGTCCTGGCTCTGGTCGAGCGTGCTGGGCCTGATAGCCAGCCACGAGGTCGGCTATCTCGAACACTGCCGCAAGTTCGCACTGGGCCAGACAGGGGGTCTTTGAAAAAACAGCAAAATAGGTATTGCGCAGTCACAATCGCCTAGCTATAATCTTGGACTTCGTTGGGGCGTTAGCTCAGTTGGTAGAGCAGCGGACTCTTAATCCGTAGGTCGAGTGTTCGAGTCACTCACGCCCCACCAGCGAATTCCAAAAAGCCGGAAGCAGCAATGCTTCCGGCTTTTTTCATTTCCATTTGGCTCATCGGCGCCCAAGCCGCGCAATGCAAGTTTCCGCGGCTGCCGATACGTTCGCCCTACCCGCTCCGCGCTGCGATCCATACGCGGGTTGATACCAATTCCGCCGGCCAAGCTTTCACGGTTGAATTGCGCCTGGAGCACATTGCGGAACATGGTTCCGCATCACGGAACCAGCCAAAAAACTCCAGCGTTCCGCGGCAGCCCTTGCCGCGGCAACGTTGCGGCGCGTCGGCGGGATAAACAAGGGCAACGTCGACRCAGATCGCCGCATCCCGCGCCTGGCCGAGCAGTCCGCTCACATACTTAGAACCCTCGGGAGCCTCTCTTGAAAGCAGTACTGAATGTTGGCAGCGCAGCCTGCCTGGCCCTCCTTGGCCTGTGCCACAGCGCCATGGCGCAAACCTATCCGAACAAGCCGATCCGCCTGATCGTGCCGTTCGCCGCTGGCGGCACCACGGATATCGTTGCCCGCGCGGTCTCCGACGGCATTGGCCGCGAACTTGGCCAGGTGGTGGTGGTGGAAAACCGCGGCGGCGGCGGCGGTGCGATCGGCGCCGATGCCCTCGCCAAGTCCGCGCCCGATGGCTACACGCTGGGTATCGCCACGGTGAGCACCATGGCGACCAACCCGGCTACCAACGCCCGCAACCCCTACGACCCGATCAAGGATTTCGCGCCCATTACCAACCTGGTCAATGTGCCGAACGTGCTGACGATCAACCCCAAGGTACCGGCCAAGAACCTGCAAGAGTTCATCGCGCTGGTCAAGGCCAACCCCGGCAAGTACAGCTACGCGTCGGCCGGCAAGGGCAGCATCTCCCATCTCGACGGCGAACTGTTCAAGTTCCTGACCAAGACGGATATGGTCCACATCCCCTATCGGGGATCGGGTCCGGCCCTGAACGACACGCTGGCGGGCCAGGTCAGCGGCCAGTTCGACAACCTGCCGTCGTCCATGCCGCATATCCAGGCTGGCAAGTTGCGCGCCCTCGCCGTGGCGGCGCCGAAGCGCGTGGAGGGCTTGCCTGACGTGCCGACGTTCGCCGAGGCCGGCATGAAGGACATGAACAACATGGCCTGGTATGGCCTGGTGGCGCCTGCCGGCACGCCTGCCGCGATCATCACCAAGGTCCATGACGCTGCCGTGAAGACGTTGCAGGATCCGAACGTGAAACGCCGCCTGGCCGAGAGCGGCGCCTATCCCGACGGCAACACGCCGCAGCAATACGCCGCGCAGATCAAGCGCGAACTGGACCTGCGCAAGAAGATCGCGCACGACCAGAACATTACGCTGGAATAAGGACCGGAGGGCCCGGCCGCCTGCGGCCGGGCCTTGCCGGGGCCAGTGCCTGCGGCTGTACTGTCACCCAGCCCCCCGTTCTCCCCTCCACGACTTTCCCCAGGAAGATGCCGCCGGACTTGATCTGGCTCAGAAGCCGCGCGGGCGCAAAGTGGTTCAATACAGTGGGAAGAAAGATTAACTTCGCAGGGTCATCCCAAGTCGGTAAAGTCTTCCGGTCAAACGACCATTTATGCGGCCATGCCCCCTGCCCGTGGCCACTACTCATTACTCACGAGGATGAATATGCGCAACAAGACCGTAGCCGCCCTGACGATCGCCGCCCTGACAGCCCTTGGCGGCGCGCAGCTGGCGCACGCCCAGAAGAACTACACGGAAGGCGGCGACCTTTACGGCGGCGCCCATGCGAACAAGACGGACCCCAATAAAAGCGCCGCAAAGTCCGGCAAGTTCGATCCGTACACCGATGGCGCGAAGAAATCGACCAAGTCGAACCTGAACGCTTCCGGCACCAAGAAGAAGGCCGATCCCTATACGGAAGGCGCCAAGGCCGGCAAGTTCGACCCGTACACCGACGGAGCAAAGGCCGGCAAACCCGACCCGTACACCGACGGCGCCAAGGCCGGCTCGTTCGATCCCTATACCGACGGCGCCAAGACCAAGCAGTAAGCCGCGGGCACAGGCAGCAGGCCGTCCCGCCGGACGGTGCGCCAGCGCACTGTCCGGCCTGCGGGAGGCAGGCAGGATCAGGCCAGCATCGCTTGCCGCATGCACTGGTTTCCCCGCTGCGTGGCGTGGCAGGCCTTCTCCTTTTCGGAGACCATCATGCTAGACGTGCTGATCCTCATGGCTTCCTCCCTGGTGCTGGCAGTGCTTATCTTCAAGGGATAGGGAGAACCAGGGATACCCGGGGAGGACGAGGCGCCGGAAAATCGCGCGCCGCTTACGCAGCCGCCAGCGCTGCCTGGGGACCGCCCATGGTGCCCTCCTCGCGGTAGCGCGCGTGCCAGGCCAGCGCTTCCTCGATAAGGTGCGGCGTATGTCCGCCGCGGCGCGCGGCGCGCGTCACGTAATCACGCAGCAGATCCCGATACAGCGGATCGGCGCAATTGGCAATGACCTGCTGCGCGCGCTCGCGCGGCGCCAGACCGCGCAGATCGGCCAGGCCATGCTCGGTCACGATGACATCGACATCATGCTCGGTGTGGTCCACATGCGAAACCATCGGCACGATGCTGGAAATGGCGCCGGCCTTGGCCACCGACTTCGTGACGAATACGGAAATGTGCGCATTGCGGGCAAAGTCGCCAGAGCCGCCGATGCCGTTCATCATGTGCGTACCGCCCACATGGGTGGAATTCACATTGCCATAGAGATCGCACTCGAGCGCCGTGTTGATGGTGATCAGGCCGAGCCGGCGCAATATCTCCGGGTGGTTGCTGATCTCCTGCGGGCGCAGGATCACGCGTGACTTGTAGCGCTCCAGGTCTGCCAGGAAGCGCGCGTAGACGGCGCTGGTCAAGGTGACGGATGAAGCCGAGGCAAAGGTCAGCCGCCCGGCATCGAGCAGTTCGATCGTGCTGTCCTGCAAGACTTCCGAATACATCGTGAGATCGCGGAACGGCGAATCAATCAGGCCATGCAGCACGGCGTTGGCGATCGTCCCGATGCCGGCCTGCAGGGGTTGCAGTGACGGCGCCAGCCGGCCTGCCCGGACCTCATGCAGGAGGAAATCGTTCAGGTGCCCCGCGATCTGCCGCGTTTCCCGGTCGGGCGGCTGCGCGGTGGATGGACTGTCATCCTTCTGCGTGATCACGATGGCCGCAATCTTCGCGGGATCGACCGGAATATAGGGCAAGCCGATGCGCTGATCCACCGAAACCAACGGGATCGGCTCGCGGTGGGGGCGCTGCGCAGGCAGGTAGATATCGTGCAGGCCCTCGAGGCCGCCCGGCATATTGAGGTTGATCTCGACAATCACCTTGCTGGCCAGCATCGCAAAGCTCGCGGAATTGCCCACCGAGGTGGTTGGCACAATGCCGCCTTCCTCGGTGATCGCCACGGCTTCCACCACCGCCACGTCCACCGGCGCGATCTGCCGCCCGCGCAGTTGCTCCACGGTCTCCGACAAATGCTGGTCGATGAACATCACCTCGCCCGCATTGATCTTGCGCCGCAAGGTCGTGTCGACCTGGAACGGCAAGCGCCGCGCCAGCACATTGGCTTCGGCCAAGAGCTTGTCGGTGTCGTTGCCCAGCGAAGCGCCGGTCATCAGCGTAATGCGCAGCGGTTCGGTCGCCGCGCGCTGCGCCAGCGCCTCAGGCACCGCCTTGCAGTCGCCGGCGCGGGTGAACCCGCTCATGCCCACGGTCATGCCGTCCCGGATCATCGCCGCCGCGGCCTGGGCCGGCATCACCTTGTCGAGCAGACTGGCCAGCCGGATACGTTCCTTGTACATCTTTATGTCTCCATGATGCCTGTCCCGGCGGCTGGGGCTGTACCGCGCGCAGTGGCAGGACCCGGTGCCCCGCTCGGCTCGCGCGTCCTACCGGCCGGTAAGGCGCAGGTAAGCAGTGTAGCCACGGGAAAAGCATTCCTGCGAAGATATAAAATCATAAAAACCAGTCGTAAATTTCATAGCCACCCTTTCGCATGCCAGCGCCTCGCCATGCGGCAGCTCCCCACAGGCGTGCAGCGCACTTTGTGCGCGGCGCCCCCCTTTATGCTCTACAGTAGTTAGCACGGTCATGCTGCCACCGCGAGGACACCGCGCATCGGTGCCACGCCGGGTTATCCCAGCATGAAACTGCCGAAACAAGCCGTCTGGGGGAGACACCATGCTGGCGGAAAGCGAAGCGCGACTGGCCCAGTTGCTGGCCGACCTCATCCAGTTTGCACAGGGCCGCCTGCCCGGCGACACGTTCGTCAAGGTCGAGCCTTTCCTGCGCCACTACTACGACCTGGCCGATGCCGAAGACCTGCTCAAGCGGGAGGTAGCGGATCTCTACGGCGCGGTCATGGCGCACTGGCAGACCGCCCAGCGCTTCGTCCCTGGCAACGCGCGGCTGCGTGTCTACAACCCCAATCTTGAACAGCACGGCTGGCACTCCGATCACTCGGTGGTGGAGATCGTCAACGATGACATGCCGTTCCTGGTCGACTCCGTCACCATGGAGGTCAACCGGCTTGGCCTGGCCTTGCACTCGGCGATTCACCCGGTCTTCCAGGTCTGGCGCAACGCGGACGGCACCATTGCGAAAGTGGGGCTAGGCAGTGAGGGCGACGCGGCCACGAACGAACCCGCCGGCGGCCCGCGCCTCGAATCCTTTATCCATTTCGAAGTGGATCGCTGCGGCGATGCTGCCACGCAAGAAGCCTTGCGCAGCGGCATTGCGCGCGTGCTGGGCGATGTGCGCGCCGCAGTGGAAGACTGGCCGCAGATGACGGCCATCACGCGCACCACCATCGAGAAGCTGGCACAGGGTCCGGAGGGCGGCCAGCCCGATACGCAGGAAGCCTGCGCCTTCCTGGAATGGATGCTGGACGATCATTTCTGCTTCCTGGGCCAGCGCGACTACGAACTCGTGAACCAGGACGGCCGCTTCTACCTGCGTGGCGTGGCTGGCTCCGGTGCCGGCATCCTGCGCGAAAGCCTGCGCACGCCCGACGCGGACACGCTCACCGAGTTGCCCGCGGCGGCCACCACCGTCATCGAGGGCAGTTCGCCGATTTTCCTGACCAAGGCCAACTCGCGGGCCACCGTGCACCGGCCCGGCTACCTGGACTACATCGGCGTCAAGCTCATCGGCGCCGACGGCAAACTGTTCGGCGAGCGCCGCTTCGTGGGGCTCTACACTTCCACCGCCTACATGATGTCCAGCGCGGACATCCCTCTGGTACGCCGCAAGTTCGAGAATATCCTGACCCGCGCCGGGTTCCTGACCAAGGGCCATCTCTACAAGTCGCTGGTCACCATCCTCGAGCAATACCCGCGCGACGAACTGTTCCAGGCCGATGAAGATGAGTTGTTCGGCATTTCTCTGGGCATCCTGCGCCTGCAGGAGCACCAGCGCATTCGCCTGTTCGTGCGGCGCGACCGCTTCGACCGCTTCGTCTCCTGCCTGGTGTTCGTGCCGCGCGACAAGTACAACACCGACTTGCGCCAGCGCATCCAGAAGCTGATGATGACCGCCTTCCACGGCAATAGCTGCGAGTTCACGCCGCAACTCTCCGAGTCGCCGCTGGCGCGCATCCAGCTGATCGTGCGCGGCGATCCCGGCACCATGCCCGATGTCAACGCCGCGGAGCTGGAAGAGCGCATCGTGCAGGCCGCCCGCCGCTGGCAGGACGACCTTGCCGCCGCCCTGCTGGACAGCACCGGCGAAGAGCAAGGCAACCGCCTGCTGCGCCGCTACGGCGACGCCTTCCCCGCCGGCTATCGCGAGGACTACCCGGCTCGCACCGCGGTGCGGGATATCGAACTGATGGAAGCGGCGCAGGCCAGCGGCGGCATCGCCATGAACCTGTACCGGCCGATCGAAGCCGCGCCGGGTGCGTTCCGCTTCAAGGTCTACCGGGCACGCGAGCCGATCGCGCTGTCGCTCAGCCTGCCGATGCTCGAGCATCTCGGCGTGCGCGTGGACGAGGAGCGCCCCTACCTGGTCGAGCCCAACGGCGCGGCGCCGGTATGGGTCCACGATTTCGGGCTGGAAATGGCCGATGGCGTGGCTACCGGCATCGACCTCGGCGCCGATATCGCACGCATCAAGGCGCTGTTCGAGGATGCCTTCGCGCGCGCCTGGAACGGCGAGATCGAGAACGACGACTTCAACCGGCTGGTGCTGCGCGCCGAACTGGCCGCGCGCGACGTGACCATCCTGCGCGCCTATGCCCGCTATCTGCGCCAGGTCGGATCGACCTTCAGCGATGCTTATATCGAACGGGCCCTGACCGGCAACCCGGCCATCGCCTCGCGGCTGGTGGAACTGTTCGTGGCACGCTTCGATCCCGTCGCGGAAAGCGCCCGCGCGGCGCGCTGCGAGCGCCTGCTGCAAGCCATCGGCACCGCCCTGGACCAGGTGCCCAACCTGGACGAGGACCGCATCCTGCGCCTGTTCCTGGGCGTGATCAATGCCACGGTACGCACCAACTATTTCCGCCAAGGCCCCGATGGCGGGCCACGCCCTTACCTCTCGTTCAAGTTCAACCCCGCGCTGGTTTCGGGCCTGCCCGAGCCGCGGCCAATGTTCGAGATCTGGGTCTATTCCCCGCGCGTGGAAGGCGTGCACCTGCGCGGCGGCCCGGTAGCGCGCGGCGGCCTGCGCTGGTCCGACCGGCGCGAGGACTTCCGCACCGAAGTGCTGGGGCTGATGAAGGCCCAGATGGTGAAGAACACGGTGATCGTGCCGGTGGGCAGCAAGGGGGGCTTCGTGGTCAAGCGGCCGCCGGCGGCAACCGACCGCGACGCCTTCCTGCAGGAAGGCATTGCCTGCTACCAGACCTTCCTGCGCGGCCTGCTGGACGTGACCGACAACCGTGTCGCCGGCACCCTGGTGCCGCCCCCGGAAGTGGTGCGCGAGGACGGCGACGACCCCTATCTGGTGGTCGCCGCGGACAAGGGCACGGCGAGCTTTTCGGATTACGCCAACGCGATCTCAGCCGAGTACGGCTTCTGGCTCGGCGACGCCTTCGCGTCAGGCGGCTCGGTAGGCTACGACCACAAGAAAATGGCCATCACGGCGCGTGGCGCGTGGGAATCGGTCAAGCGCCATTTCCGCGAGATGGGCATCGATATCCAGTCTACCGATTTCACCGTCGCCGGCGTTGGCGACATGTCCGGCGATGTCTTCGGCAACGGCATGCTGCTGTCGCCCCACATCCGCCTGGTGGCCGCGTTCGACCATCGCCACATCTTTCTCGACCCCAGCCCCGACCCGGCTTCCAGCCTGCGCGAACGCCAGCGCATCTTCGAGCTGCCGCGTTCCAGCTGGGCCGACTACGACATGAGCCTGGTCTCGGCCGGCGGCGGCGTGTTTCCACGCACCGCCAAGACCATCGCCATCACACCCGAGGTGCAAGCCTGCCTTGGCATCACAGCCACTACGGTGTCGCCCGCCGAACTGGTCCACGCCATCCTGCTGGCTCCGGTCGACCTGCTCTATAACGGCGGCATCGGCACGTACGTCAAATCCAGCCACGAGAGCCACCTGCAAGTGGGCGACCGCAGCAACGACGCGGTCCGCGTCAACGGCGCCGAGCTGCGCTGCAAGGTAGTCGGCGAAGGCGGCAACCTTGGCTTCACGCAACTTGGCCGCATCGAATTCGCGCTCAATGGCGGACGCATCAATACCGATGCCATCGACAATTCCGCCGGCGTGGATTGCTCGGATCACGAGGTCAATATCAAGATCCTGCTCGGGCTGGCGGTGGCGGATGGCGAGATGACCGAAAAGCAGCGCAACAAGCTGCTGGCGGAAATGACGGACGAGGTCGGCCTGCTGGTGTTGGAAGACAACTACTACCAGACCCAGGCGCTGTCCGTGGCGGGCCGCAACGCCGCCTCGCTGATCGATGCGGAAGGCAGGCTGATCCGCTGGCTGGAGCGCGCAGGCCGCCTCAAGCGCGCGCTGGAATTCCTGCCAACGGAGGACGAACTGGCGGAACGCAAGGCCGCCGGACTGGGACTGACCTCGCCCGAGCGGGCGGTGCTGCTGGCCTACAGCAAGATGTGGCTGTATGACGAATTGCTTGCCTCGAACTTGCCCGAGGACCCGCTGGTGGCCGGCCTGTTGCCCGCCTACTTCCCGCAGCCGCTGCGCGAGCGGCATGCCGACACCATGCTGCGCCACCCGCTGCGCCGCGAGATCCTTTCCACGCACCTGACCAATACACTGGTCAACCGTGTCGGTGCCACCTTTGTCCATCGCATGCTGGAAGAGACCGATGCGCGTCCCGCCGACATCGTGCGCGCCTGTCTGATCGCGCGCGACGTGTTCCGCCTGGAGCCACTCTGGGCGGACATCGACGCGCTGGACAACCGTGTCGACGACGCGGTACAGGCGCAAATGTTCGTCGCTGTGGGGCGGCTGCTGGAGCACGCCAGCCTCTGGTTCCTGCGGCATCCTCAGGCAGGCGGACCGGCAGACAGCCACAGCGCACGCTACGCGGAGGCCGCGGCATGGCTCACGCCGCAATTGCCCGCGCTCCTGGCCGGCCCCGAGGCCACGGCGCTGGCCGAGCGGCGGCAGGCGCTGAGCCAGTCCGGCGTGGGCGATGGCCTGGCCCTGTGCGTGGCTGCGGGAGAAATCTCCGCTGCCGCGCTGGATATTGCCGAGGTAGCCGGCGCCACGCAGCGTAGCCTGGCGCTGGTGGCAGGTGTGTATTTCGCGCTCGACACGGAGTTCAGCTTCGGCTGGCTGCGCGAACGCGCGCTGGCACTGCCTGCCGAGAGCCACTGGGACCTGCTGGCACGCACCACGACACTGGAAGATCTCGGCCGCCTCAAGCGCGCGCTGACGGTAAGCGTGCTGGCGCAACCGCAGGAACTGGACACCCCGGCCCAGCTCATCGAGGCATGGCGAGGTGGCCGGCAGGCGCAGATCGAGCGCTTCTCGCGCATGCTGGCAGACCAGCGTGCAACGGGCGCTGCCGGCTTGTCGATGCTGTCGGTAGCCGTGCGGGAAATCGGCTTGCTGGAGCGCAGCCAGCCGGGCGGGTAGACGCAGACGCTGCCGATTGGAGACAATGGCGGAATGTCAGCCAGCAACGGTACAGCCTCGCTGTACCGTTGCATGCGCTCCAACCGGGAACCCGATGAACAAACCTGCCAAAGCCGCCATCGCGGCGGTGATCGCCGTCGCTGCCAGCAGCTACGCCAGCCCGTACTGGGCGCTCTACCAGATGCGCTCCGCCATCGAAGCGCGGGATGCCGACAAGTTCTCCCGCTATGTCGACTATCCCGCCCTGCGCGAAAGCCTGAAGGCACAGCTGAACTTGTCCCTGCAGCAGAAGCTTGGCGGGACCGGATTGCAGAACATGCCCTTTGCCGGTATCGGGCAAGCGATCGGCCTGGCGGTCATCAACACCATGATCGACACCATGGTGTCGCCCGCCGGCGTCATGGCGCTGATGGCCGGCGAGAAGCCCGGCACGCAGGCGCAGCCGAAGCCCGCACCTCCCGCCCCGCCGGGCATTAATAGCGAGCCGGCCGGACAGGCAAAGCAGGAGGCCGCAAGGGATGCGCTCAAATACGGCCTGTCTTATCGTGGCTGGGGCAGCGTCGAAGCCTCCGCCACCAAGGACAACGGCGAACGCGTTGTCATCGGCCTGAAGCGAGAAGGCCTATGGACCTGGAAATGGAGCAGCATCGTGCTGCCTGAACTCTCCAGGCCCTAGCTTCACCGCCCCCATTTCGCCTCAAGCAACACCGCCGCCTTAATGGCGTCGACGGTCTCTTCTTCGGTCTTGAAGTCCCCCAGCAGCCGCTTTGACTTGCCGCCGAGCACCGCGGCCCGGAGTGCGTTGCCGGAGGCCTCGGAGGTGCCGGGGCTCCAGCAATAGCGCGCGGTCCATGTGCCGTCCTGCAAACGCTCGGCCACCCAGATGACGCGAAAATCCTCGAACACAACCCCGAAAGGTTCGTCTTCGTCCATAACATACCTCCACAACACGCGATCGCTCCCCTCGAACGCCACGGCCGTGCGCGCGCGGGCCGTGTCGGCATCATCGCCCGGTCGGGATCGGCATCGGACCGGGCGACACGTCGCCATCAGTGCGGCGATCTGGTTGTTCAGGACTGAAGGCCGCGTTGCGCCACAGATGGACCTGCATGCCATTGACCATGGCTGTCCGCTGTGACGGTCGATTGCTGCGTCAACGCCCCGTTTTCGCGAGATGCTAGCACGCAGCACGCCCGCCCTGCCAGCCGGTCCGCGTGCCCGTTAGTCGGAGGGAATCTCGTGATTGCCGTGCGCCAGGAGCCCGCCCCGGATATCGCCCAGCACGCGCGGCCTGCGGGGCTGCAGCTCCAGGCCCAGGCGAATCAGCAACTCAAAGGCATCGGCCAGCAGATGCTGCTGGCGCGGCAGCAGGCTGGCGTAGGGCATATCGTAGATGGACTGGTGCGAGCCACGCGCGCCCTTGAAGCCGCGATCGCGCGCCATATCCGACAACAGCGCGGCGAAGCCGTCCAGATCTTCTGCTGCCAGGGCAGTATTGAGCACGGCGGCCAATACGTGGGGGGGCGAAGACCCCCAGCCCATGACATCGGCATTGGCCGCGCCGTCTTCGCAAGCATCGAATGATTTCATATCGGGATTAACGACCGCCAGACCGCGCCATGTAGGCCCACCCTCAAAACTTCTGCCGAATACGAACAATGCTCCGGCTGGCGCATCCGGCGCAAGACAAACCAGCAACCGATCGTGCCAGCGGGCACAGGCACGACGATCAATCAACCCGCGGCATAAGCTACGTGGTCCACGGTCGCGTCGATCAGCCGGCATGCGCGCGCCTGAGCCCGATCGGCCACTTCCAGCAGTTCGCCCTGCTCATGCCCCTCCCAGGATTGCAAGGGCGAAGGATTGCGCACCGCCCCCTTGGCCTCCTGGACGATCGAGGCGTTCACCAGGCACCCCCGCTCCTGCTGCTGCACCGAGATCAAAATCACGTAGCCTCGGTAGTTCTGCGTTCTGGATTCATTCATGAGTAGCGTCTCCCTTTGCGGCCATCGTAGCATGCCGCAGCGCAGCGCCCGGCCAGGGAGAGCGGCGGCGCGAACCCGCCGCCGGGTCTAAGTCCGGTCCTGGGGGCGATCCTGCGGGCGGCGCCCCATGCGCCAGACGTTGGGCGGCTCGCCGTGGGCAGCATTCTGGAACATCCAGGCGCCGCAGACCGTGCAGCGCCATGGCCGGTCCACCCAACGTGAATTGATGTCCAAGCCAAGCGCGCCCGCACCGGATGCAGCCAGATTCTCATGCGGCTGCACCGTGGCCGGTGCGCCAACGAGAAGGTGGCAGGGATCGCAAGCCTGCATGTCGTTACTCCAACGAAGCCCTTACTCCGGCGAAGAGGGAGTGCCGAAGGGATCAGCGCTTTGCTGGCCCGGCACCTCGTTCAGGTCGAATTCGTCGCGTGCCTTGTCCACCACGGCCCGGATACTCCGTTCGTAGCCTGCGGCGTTGCCGAAGACCTTCATATCCCAGTTACGCCCTCTCGCATCGCGTGCATGCGCTTGCGGCACAGGCACCCGGATCTTTGCGCCGTCCTCAATGATGTCATCGATGCGCTGGATGCGCCGGCTTACCTCGTCCTGCAAGGCGCGGGCGGCGCGCTCGCGTTTGGCCATCATGCACTCCTGTCATTCGCAAAAGTCAGCACAAGCGGCATCCGGTGAGGTCTGCTGCCCGGCGCCGTGGGCCGCGAACTCCTGCCCGGCAAGACATGTATGCCGCGCCGTCGATGGGTTGATTGTAGAAGCGGCCAGCACTTCCCGACAAACCTGTTTGCGCTGCAAGACGGGCTCACTTGGCGCATGCCCGATTCTGGGTATGCGTACCCAGAGCCAAGTTATGGCAGGCGGATATAAGAGTTCGCCAACATCATTGGCGACCGCGCTGATACAGAAACAGAAATGAGAAAAGCCCACGTAATCGATTGATTACGTGGGCTCTAATTTGGTCGGGGCGAGAGGATTTGAACCTCCGACCACCTGCACCCCATGCAGGTCGGAAAATACCCGCTACGCCTTGCTACACCTCATGTTGTGATGTTTTCATCCAAGACGGAGCACAAGAAATAGGCACGGCTGCATGCGGGTTGCGCGTCGATGCCGCCCCAGATCTTGGATGGCGCTATACTGTATGGATGTACAGTATTTCCACACAGGAGACCGCCATGACCCACGAATCTGCCGACTGTCCGCTATGCAAATCACCTGCCGAGCGAGCGCCCCTCCGCTCACACGACGGCTATTCGTATGTCTGCCCCTCCTGCGGCTCGTACCATATTGGCGGCCTTGCCTTTGGTAAGGCCATGCACGGCCACATAGCCGCCCATGTCCATGTCGACGTGCGTCGTCTGCAAGCCGAAGGCGAGATTCCGCGCATCGAATTTAACGCGCCCGATTTCGTGGTCAAGCCCGTTGTTCGCGGGAAGCACTAAGCCATGACCACCTTCCGTCCTGCCTCCATCTTCCTCGAATCCCACTTCCTTCCCGGTGACACGGCCGAGCTGCGCCTGGACTGCGAGAACGTTACGGTGACGGCCAACGCGGTGACCGTGCATGGCATCGAGACCCGCCACATAGAGAAGATGGTGTGGACGGCCGACTACCTGTCTTTCGAGCAGGACGGCCAGCACCACCGGATCAAGGTTTCCCGACCGGTGGTCAAGCCGCCCCTACGCGCGCGGTTCCCCCGGCGCTGAATATCCGTACCGCGCACCGCCATGCCACCCGATACCCCCGAGAACTGGATCCGTGCGCTGCGTCACGCCGTGCGCGGCGGCACACCAGATCTTTATGGCGACCCCTTCCGCACGCGATCCTACATCCTCGACCCTTCCGGCAAGCCGGTGGAGGAACTAGAGCGGCAGGTTCATCTCGACTTCCTGACGGGCTGGTTCAAACGATTCGTGCTGCGCACCGATCTGCCAGATCAGAATGCCCGCGTCTGGACGTGCTTCTGCCCGTGGGACACCCCGGTCTTCCTGACGCACCTCATTGCTCCCAGTGTCGACAAGATTTTCACGTCAGCAAGCTGGGCGGAGGCACGGGATAAGCACCGGCGAGTGGCCGAAAAGGCGATGCGCGTGCTACAGCCGGCGGCGAAGTAATCGCCATGGCGCCCAGCTTCCCCATCGGCCCGGATGGCCGTTACCAGTACCCGAAGCGCACGGCCGGCGAGTTGCGCGCTATATATATGCGCAACCCCTGCCCCGAGGTCCGGGACCTGCTGTGGGACATCCACCGCCTGCAGGTCCTGCTGCTGCGGGCCAACCAGTTGCAGCGGGCGTACGGCGGAGGCTGCCACACGTCGCACATGCAGATCTTGGAGACTTTCCGGGCCGAAATTCGGGGCGAGCCGTGCATCGAAGAGCGGGAGGCCTGGGAGCGGGAGTTCTTCGGGCCGCCGATGCAAAGCGTCTACACTCGCAAGAAAAACCGGAGGGACTAACCCAAAAGGAGAGGAGAAGATGGCGCAGGACAATTCATACGAGTTCGTCATCGTGGAGAGCTACTACCCGACTGATCTTTCTGGCCGCCGCGGGAAGATTCACTTCAGGCCTGTGGCCGGCGAGAAATATCCGCAAACGATGAGCGTCGAATGCGCACGAAGGCTTGGAAAGGACTATCCCGTTGGCACAAAATTCCGGCTTTTGGCAAAGCTAACGGACCGAGATGGCAGTGGGGAGTATCTCTACAGCTACCACGGCTGGGAGTACGAGGTGTTGAGATAGGCAGCGACCACGAACACTGGAGATGTCATGTGCAACAACTACGCCCCAGTCCAGCGCCAACTGCTGCGCGACGTCTACGGCGTCGAGCCGCCTCCTCTGGACTACCCGCCTGAGACTTGGCCGGACTATGCCGCACCGATCATCGTCAGCAACGGCGGCGCGCGCCAGGCGTTGGTTGGGACCTTCGGCATGGTGCCCAAGAGCCGGATCCCGCCGGGCGTGGCCAAGTTCGACACCACCAATGCGCGATCAGAGACGGTCGGCGAGAAGCGTTCGTTCTCAGGGCCCTGGAAGAAAGGCCAGCTCTGCCTGGTGCCGGCAACCAGCTTCTACGAGCCGAACTACGAATCCGGGCCCAAGTCGGTCCGGTGGCGGATCTGGCTGAAGGACGAGCCCGAGTTTGCCATCGCGGGCCTGTGGCGCGCCTGGCCGGGCGAGGCCGGCGCCGAGGTCTTCAGCTTCACGATGCTGACCATCAACTCCGACAAGCACCCGGTGATGAACCGCTTCCATGCGCCGGGCAAGGAAAAACGGATGATCGTGATCGTGCCGCGGGCGGAATGGGACGACTGGCTAACCTGTCGGGATCCAGACCGGGCGCGCAGCTTCATGCGGCCCTACCCGCCCGAGCTGATGGATGCCGAGGCGGCGCCGCGCGCGCCGCGAGCAAAGGCTGCCGAGTAGCCCTGCCAATCCCGCCAAGAGAGTTATGTTCTATCGGACCTAACTCCACTAGATTGACTCAGGGCAAACGCGATTGCCCCGCATTCCTTTCAGCACCCGCTTCCTCCTGGCCGCGGGTGCTTTTTTCTTACCGCCAGCGCGCCCGCACCTCGTCCGCCAGGTCCGTACGCCGGTGCCCTCCGTCGCGCCCATCGCTAGTGGGGTATTTGTTGTTGATGCGACGCATTATCATTAACTACGGCAACAGATTGGACCCCCTTGTTGCTATTCCGAGGTGTAGGCGCCATCTCCCTGCGCCTACACCCCTTTCTCCCTCTAAGGTGCTGCCGACCACCAGCGCATCAGCGCATCAGCGCATCAGGGCACCTACGCTTTACCTCAACTCGTTCTCCAGATTCGCCAGCCGCCTCCCCTGCTCCACCGCGCGCTAACCGACAAGCGGCCACGGCAGCCTCCAGCCGGATCTAATACGTCGCGCACTGCGCCACCGCCATCTACGAACACTGCAGTGGTGGCACTTCGCAGGGGATCCCGTCTCCGTCGCCGTCAATCTTCACGCCAGGGCAACTGCGCAGGTAGAAACGGGCCTCCTCGCACGAAGTCATTTGGCTACAGTGCTGCTTCCCCTTGCATTGAAAGACCGGCGACACAGCAGTAGGTGCTTTCGCTTCAATCACGGGTTGAACAGGCTGGGCAGCCTGTTCAACCTTGGTGGATTGCTTGAAATAGAACCAGGCAGCGACGACAGCTACACCGATCAGTACCGGGCGACATGCGCGATTGCCTCAAGCAACTCATCATGCACCGCGCACTTATCATCAAGACCATTGTGTGTGAAGAGAGTCTGCTGGGGCTGCTCAGGTGCCGACTAATAGGTAGGACGGTGTCCGATGGCAGTTTCTCGCGACCCCTCCTAGCCTTAAGGCATCTCTTTCCAGGAGATTCTGAGATGCCAAGCGACATCACGGTTTGTGCCGTAAATGCCAGTTGGGTTCTAAAGGTCTGTGGCGCAACCACCGCAATCCTCGAGTTCGAAAGTCTAGACGAGGCGTTGAGCGTCGGAAGTGCCCTAGCAGCCCGCAAGGGTGTCGATCTCATGTTAGAGGAAAGGAGCGGCAAGGGGCGGTTGATACGTCCAGCACTCGCCTTGGCGGCTTGAGGCAAGCCTGACTTTAGGAGATCGCCATGACATACAAGGGCAACTTCCACGTCATACCTCATGGCAAGGGCTGGGATGTCAGGCAGGATGGTGCCGCGCGCGCGCGATTCCACTACGACACCATGGAAGATGCGATCAAAGCTGGGACCGCGCTTGCCGAGCGCGAAAAAGTTGAGTTGCTGGTGCATGGCAAGGACGGCCAAATCCGCTTTAGTAGCGACATGAAGCATTGAAGTACTACCCCAGCGGGCAGGTCCAACATGAGCCTGCCTGTTTGCGCCTCGCCGCTCGCTCTATCGGCGGGGCGTTTTTCTTCGTGCCGTATGCGGCCTTATGCTTTCGCGATTCGCGAAAATCAGACGAGCGCTGATATCTTTGTCGCGCGAACTTTCCTAGAAGAGAAATATGTCCACTCTGTAGGATGTGAACATGTCGATCACAACCGTCCTGGTGTTGGTTGGCGAAGACGGTCGTTGGGCCGTGGAAACCGATGCCCCCGAAAGTCAGCGTGTCAAATACCCGTCACGAGGCGCAGCCATCTCTGCTGGCGTCCTCATAGCTATGCAAGAAGATGCTTGCCTCCTGATTCATGGAATCGATGAGCATCCTAGCGAGCTCGAGTCCATGAACGTCCAGTCCACTTCGATGCATTGAGGTGCATTGCCCGCTACCGTGATGCCGGCCACCTTGCGCCCTCCCTCCTTGCTTCGTGCTGTCGGACGCTACCTGATAGCCGGCATCTCGCCGTCAGTCTAGAAGTTGGGGATAAACCGCTGTAGGAGACGACGATGAAAGGAGACATTCATGTGATGCCCGCGACTGGAAAGCGTTGGGCAGTTGACGTGGAAAGCACAGAGCAAAGCGTGGTCTTTTACGATACAGAGCAGGAAGCCATCGACGCTGGCAAGGAGAAGGCCAGCCGCGAGCAGGTCGAATTGCTGATCCATGGCCTCGATGGCCGCGTTCGCAAGCGCGATACGTGCGGCCGCAATCCACGAAACAACTGGGGATAGCTACTACTGGCACGCGGCCACCGCCGCCTCCAGTCGGATCTCGTAAGCCGCACGCTGACGCACCTCCACTAGCGCCGCCCGCCCCTTCGTGAACACGTCCGCCGCAGGATCGATCTGATCGAGCGCCCATGCTGGCCGCGCGACCGGCTGCACCTTGCACGGCACCGCCACCGGCACCTCCATCGTCTTCGTCTGCGTGATCACCTGCGGAGCGCCGGCGCAGCCCGCCAGCAACGCCCCCAGCACCAAGAAGCTCTTCATCGCCCGGCCCTCCGTTCTTTGATCGCCTCGGTCAGCAACTCGTCCAGCGAGCCGCATAGGTCGGCCGGTCTGGCCGGCGGGCGCCGCGCCAGGTCGGCGGCCTTGCCCTCCGCCGCCGCTGCGCGGCCCGCGGCCTGGGCCAGCGCCTCCGCAAGCTGCCCAGCGCGCGCCGCAGCCGCCGCCTTCAGCGCCGCGACGGCGCCGTTGGCCTTATCCACGTCGGCGGCGCACCTCTCGTTGGCATCCTGCACGCGGCCGGCGCGCTCGGTGGCCGCCTGCAGCGCCTGGCTGGCAGCCTCCGCGCGCGGCGCGAAATACAGCAGGTAAGCCAGCACCACCGCGAGCACGGCGCCGAGCAGCGCGGCCACGCCACAGGAGCGCCATGGAATCGTCGGCATCAGCATCCCCATCCCTCCGGAAACTCGGCCAGCGGCACGGTCTGGCCCGCCAGCACGTGCGTGCAGTCGCCCAGGAAGATGATCTCGCCGGGCTGCGCTCCGCTGCAGCCAACGAACGAATGGCAGACGATCGCGCGACTGTCGAACCGGCGCCCGTCGAGCGGCGGACACCCGGCCGCCATCCATTGCTCGTACTCGGCCTCGCCYGCCTCGGTGAAATCCGTGCCCGTCACGAGCACGCTGGGGGTGAATATCGGCCGCTCCACGTCGCCGTTCCAGCCCCAGCGCGGGCCCGGCCCGTCACCATGCTGGATCTGGTGAGACTGGCCGCAGCCTGGGCACCAGAAGGAAAGGCAGCCGGCCGCCGGCTGCCGCAGGACTTTCGATAGCGCGCTCATGCCAGCAGGCCTCCCGCCTTCAGGTACACGCCCCGCAGATAGTCCAGCGAGTGTTCGTTCTGGCCATAGCCGGCGCCCGGCAGGCTCGCCCAGATGTTCCGCACCCGGGAGACAGCCTCGTCGAACCGGCCGGCGGCGAGCAGCGGCAGCGCCAGGCGCTCGCGGATCTGCTGCACGGCGATGCGGTCCTGCGACGCTGGGCTGAAGTCGGCCAGGCCGAGCAGCTGCCGGTACGGGTTGTAGTAGCGCGCCAACAGCTGGTAGCGGCCAGCGGCCGTCGAGGACAGGCCGGGCCGGATCTGAATCAGCCGCCGCGGGTGGTCGGCGTAGCTGTGAAACAGGATTGGCGCCGCCGGCTTGCTGCCGACCAGCACGTTGTACCCGTTGTCGGACTTCGCCAGCAGCGCACGGCCCAGCTCGGACACCGCGATGGTGTCCAGGAATGGCCGGATGTTCGGGGTGTCCATATCAGCCATGATTGCCCCCAGTTACTGCATCGCGCACGTCCTCAGCAACCTCGGCCAGATCCTTGTCGCGACGCCGCTCAATGAAGTTGAAGAGCCAGCGGACCACCGCCCAGCCAGGCAGCCCGCAGGCGAACACCAGGCCGAACAGCGCCACCAGCCCGATGTAGTCCTGCGTCCAGATCTGCAGGGAGTAGTGCTGCACCACCGCCGCCCCGCCACCGACGCTCGATACCACCGTCGAGATCAGCGCGACAGCCCATTCCGCTGTGCTGCGCGGCCGCATCATGATCATCACCACGATTGCCGCCAGACCGCTTGCGCCGGCCGCCACGCCGGCGGTGCCGCCGATTGCTTTGAATGCAGCCGCGCCCGCGGCCCCTGCTGCGGCGCTGCCGCTGATTGGTTCAGACATTTGTAACCCCGGAAATGAAAATGCCCGCACGAGGCGGGCCACACGGCATAACGAAAGAAAACTTGACCCCACCGAAGAAGGATTCCTCTCTGGCCGCCCTTAAGTAGCATCCAATGCAACCACCCCACAAAATTAGAAAATGATCTCGTATTTATGGAAAGGCCTTCGTAGATTTGAAGTTGCCGAGCACATTATCGACAACTACATCAGAGATACCGTCGACATGCCGGAACTGGGAAGCATCGTTTATTGCGACCTTTTCCTTGGATACATGGAACACTCCGGCGTCTATATCGGCAACGGAAAAATCGCCCAATTGAACGGCAAGGGGTCCATTGAGGTTGTATCGCCAAAGGAATTTATCGCTGGCGGAACGGGACTCAGCATATACGTTGGCTGCCGGGGGAAGTCTCCCGTTGGTAGCCGCGAAACCGCAGCGCGGGCTAAGAAACGCATCGGCGGCACTCGTAATTACAACGTCATCATCGACAACTGCCACCAATTCGCCGCCTCATGCATCAGCGGAGAACCGGATAGGCAAATCAATTTCCTCTGGATGCTAAAGCACGAGTGTGAAACGAGGCTGGGCGTCGACAACTGGCGAGTTTGGAACGTCCCAAGCATCTATCGATAATCGCGTCCGCCAAAACTTACGCCCACACCCGATACGGCGTGCCCGGCTCCGGCGCGACGACAATGCTGCCCAGTGTTGCCGCCTCGCCGGCGGTCAGCGGGCGTTCCAGCCGCAAGTTCACGTGCCACCCGGGCACGGCCGTCGGCGGCGTGATCACGTTGCCATCGGCATCCCACGTGCCGCCCTCGTAGATCGTGCCGATGGTCGAGAGGTTGACGCCCTCGGCGGGCATACGCACCGGCTCGCCGTCCTCGGTGTATTCGACCGTCAGGCCGGCGGCCAGCAGCGCCGCGCGCGTGGTGTCGCGGTCGGGGCCGCGCAGGTAGTAGTCATGGAACATAGTCACCTCACGCGGAAAGAGTTTGCAGTTCGGCGTTCGTCTTGCGCACCGGGATGTAATCCAAACGTTGAAGACAGGAGTTAAAAGCCTCAGATCCTGCAGCATGGTTTGTCCCGCCGAGTCGGAGCATGGACATTCCTGATGCAAGTCCAAGTGTCGAACCCATCGTAACCGCCCCGCCGTTGACAGAGACGGCGAAATCATTCGCCTTATACGCCATGGCGATCTTCGCCGCAGAGCCGGAAGCAGGGAGTGCCCCGGCATTAATAGTCAATGGCACGTTGCTGACTGCCGACATGATGCGCAATCCACCGGAGAGCACGTAGGCAATGAATCGGTTCGCGATCGTCCCATCGTTCACATTGAAAATGCCTTGCGCGGTGCTCGCCGCCTGCGGAACAATGAACTTCGATATGAACGTGCCTTCAGTCTGGTTGTAGGCGATCTTGCTCAGGTCGGTGATGGTCGCGTTGTCGGCGGCGCGAGTCGCCTGGGCCGCGGTGGTCTGGATGTAGCTACTCGCAGCGGCCCCCACCTCCAACTGGTAGCCAGTAACGCGGAAGCCGCGCGCTGATTGGGTTGTGTACTTGGCGACCCCGAAGTTCATGCCCGCGCCAGTACCTACGGTGTATGGCGTGGAGACTCGATAGATGCCACCACCACAGTTCACCGACACGACACCAGACGACGCGATGACCCCGTTGCAGACCATAGAGAAGTCACCGGTATTACTGGTGGTCCCGATCACGGGTCCGTTGCCGTCATCCATGAGCACGAAGTAGGAGAGGCAATACTGTACTGACGACGTGGTGGTCGCGGTCTTGTACGCGTACGCGGTAGCGCCGGGCGCTCCAGGAAACTGGATGGATTTGGAGAAGTACGATGCGATAGGGCTAACAGCATCCGACACACCGCTCGACAATCCCAACTGAGCGACAGTGCCGTCTGAGTTGGTAAATAGATTCGTTCTCGCTTCCTCCACCAGCAGCCCTCTCGCCGCCAGCGTGATCGGATCATAGTCCAGCCGCGGCACGTTGGCCGCCGCCTGCACGAGCACGCCGCCGGTGCTATAACTCCATCCGGCCGACGCCCGCGCGAAGGTGACGATGTCACCAAAATTCTTGCTCACCAGCATAGCTATGCCTTCCCTTTGAATACGCCGACGATTCCGTATGGCCACGTCGGGTCATCGACCCATGCGCGGTACGTGTTGGCGGCGAAATCGAGTTGCGCTGTCGGCTCATTCGTTGCCGTGAAGTCCAGCAGCAGCGTTCCCTTTGACAGGTCGTCAGCGTCGTATCTGCCGCGCCGGAGGCCTGTGACGGAAAGTCCCAGTCCGAGCCTCATGCGCCTACCGGCTTCACCGGCCAGTTGATGGTGCGGGGAAAGCCGGCTTGGGCGGTGACCGCGCGAAGCGCCTTGCGGTACTGGCTCATGGCCTTCAGCTGGACCAGTTCCTCGGCCGTGATCTCTTCGAGCACCTGCGCGTCCATCAGCGGCGCGATCAGCCGGTCGGCCTCAGCCAGCAACGCATCACGCTTCGCACGCGCGGCAGCAGCGAGCTGCTCGGTCTCCAGCGCCACGTCCAACGTCCATTCCTCGTCGACCCACTTGTGCGCTGACGACGGGCGCGGCTCGTCGGTCAGGAACGCGGGCAGATCTCCCAGGCCGGAGTACTCGGCGCCCAGCACGAACGGCGATCCGTCGGCGATGCGGAAGAGCGGCTCGGCCCGATAGTCGGGCGCAAGCGTCCAGGCTCCGTCCGGCCAGTTCTGCGGTGGGCGCCGGTCGGCGCCCAGGTACAGCGCGACGCCGCGCGCGCCGGCGGCCGGCGGCGCGGTGGGCGTGGCGTAGCCCGGCACGATGGGATCCTCGGGCTTGAGCGGGTTTTCGTCGGCCTGCCCGTCGCCAAGGTACTCGCCGGAAATCGGGTGATAGTTATGGATGTCCATGCTGATCCTCAATATTTGATGACGGCCAGCAGCGCGACGTTACGGGGTCGCGTTTCTCCGCCGGTAATCGTGGCGCCGTCCGTGTTCGTGTTCACGACGGTGATGTTCGAGCCACCGGCCCCGAGCCCGTACACGCCGTATTGGATCGTGTGGTAGTGAGCGCGCTCACCCTGCGCCTGTGCACTGCCGAACACCCGAGCGGAGTCGACGCCGCGGCTATCGTCCCAACCGCGCGGGAACTCGCCCCGCAGCTCGGGAAGATTGAACGTCGTCGATCCATCCCCAGCGCCGAAGGTGGTGCCGATCTCCGCATACAAGTCCGCATACGTCGTGCGCGAGACTGCCGCGCCATTGCACTTCAGGTAGCCCGATGGCGCCGCGCTCTTGCCGTGATAAAAGATTGCGCCGGGCAGGATGTGGCCAAAGTTCGGCACACCCAGCAGCCCGATAGTCACCCATGCGGTATTGGCACCATTCCGCATCCGGAGCAGGCCCGCCCCCGTGTCAGCCCAGAACTGATACGCATAGGTCGTGGTCGGCGCTACGGAGCCGGACTGGTTTTCCGCAATCGCCTTCAGTGCGGCGTTCAGGTCCGCGCGAAAAAGCGCCCCCGTCTGGTTGTCGAGAACCAGGTCGTGTTGAGACATGCTTACCTCTCTGAGTTAATAGGCTTTGGCATCCCAGTCGAACCGCCTGGAGACTGGCGTGCCCGCGCTAGTGAAGAAGTTGACGGTGAAGCCCGCTTCGGACTTGCTGGTGATGGTGAAGTAGTCGCCCTGCACGCCGTTCTGCGCGGTGATGCCAAGGGACGGCACGATCCGGAACGGCTTGCTGAATACGATCGCGTGCGGCCCAGCTGCTGAAATCACGTCATGCTGATGCTCGATGCGGTCCGGCATGTCGACGCCAACCGTCAGGCCTGTGACAGCCACGTTGTGCGTAGACGACTGGCTTTCCAGAATCACTTTCCACTGGAACGCCCGGGCCTCGTAGTCGCCCATGGAGAAGCGCTGCCACTCGGACCAGATCGGCGACCCGCCCGGGTCGTCGGACGTGGTCCGCACATACAGCGAGACCGCGGTATCGTTGATGCGATTCCCATCCACGGATCCCCATGTGTCGATCAGGTCCAGCCGTGAGTCGATCTGATCATCCGTATCGAAGGACACCGAATCGATGGTGGCCGTAAGCCGGGATTTCTCGACAACACCGAGATCCAGCGATCCCGCGAACGTATAGGTGCCGCTGTCCGCGATACCCCCCAGCGAGTCGATCAGCCCCCACCCCCCGTTTCCGACTACGTCGTCGATCAGGCCAAGCCCATCAATCACGGGTTGCGTGTCCCACAGCCCGCTGGCGTCAATCAGCCCCTGATCGTCGATAAGCCCGAGCCCGACCAACTTGATGCCATTCGCCGCCGGGTCGAATACCACCCCGCTCTTCGCCCCCGAGAACGCCGGGTGCTCCGCGATGGTCGCCACCACGTTCAAGTCAAGCAGCGACGGCGCGGTGGTGATCACAGCAGCCGCTGTCGGCGACTCATGACCGGTGGAATCGATCCACTTGGCGAGATAGACCCCTTCCAGCAGGGGCAGTTGCGCAGAGTTCGCCGCGCCGGAGATGTAGCCACCAATGTCGATCGCGCTGGCCCAACTCGTCTGCACCAGGTCCGTGGTGTGCCGGATCCGCGCCTGCCCCCCGTTGCGGACGTCCAGGTTGGGCGCCACGTCCCACGTCAGATTGGCAAAACCGTTCAGCACAGTCAGCGACAAGCCGGTCAGATCCGCCGGCGGTGCCAGCTTGCCGACTACCGTATGCACTGGCGAGTACGCCCAATCCTTGCTGCGTACGCCGATCGCCGAGACCAGCCGGCCTCGCACCTGGTATGGCATGCCGTCCTCGACCGGCGAAAGGTAAGTACTGGTGGTATCCGCCGTCAGCGGGGCCAGCATCGTCCAGTCGGCTTGGTCTGCGCGCTTGTACTGCAACTCGATGCGGCCGGACTGCGCCAGCGACGCCTCCTGCACAGCCGGCCACGACACCAGGATGCGCGACGTCACCACACCGCTCTGGCTGACGATCAACTGTTCCTCGCCCGAATCCATGCGGATCTGACCGAGGTTCTCCACGAGAAACGGGTTCGGCAGGTTGGTATCCGGCGCTGGGTCGACCGTCGTGGCGTTACCCATGTTCCAGTCATAGACTGCCGCAGCTTCCTCGTTCAGCACCAGGTCGATGCCGCCGTCGGCGCTCATCTTCCAGGACATCACCCGGAAGACCTTGTTGGCCCAGCCGAACTTCGCGAGCGTCAGCTTGACTGTGCTGTAGGCCGTGAGCTGGAAGGCTGTCAACTTGGCCGGGAACTCGACCACGATCCCCTGACGAGATCGCTCCAGGATGATCTTCGCCAGCCGCTGGGCCGCGACGCTGTCGGTGGTGTATGGCAGCTCGATGTCGCGATCGATCACCTCGCCGTCTTGCGCCGAATACAACGAATTGCCCACAGCCGGGAAGTCGCCCGGCTGCCAGTATTTCGACGGGTCCACGAAGGTTCCCTTGACCCGATTGAAGAGGTCCTTGCGCGAGATGCGCGGCTGCACCTTGATCGAGCCGCGCAGGTCCGATTCCGTCAGCGTGACCGTCGGGATGTCGTATGCGCCAGCGAACACACGGAACACCCCGCCGGAAATCACCACCGCGCCAGCGCCCGCCGTCGTCATCTCGGTCAGGTTGTCGCGCGGAGACTTGTCGCTCATCACAATGCCATCGCAGCGGTACCGTAACTGGTACCCGCCGGCGACCGCCACGCTCTCGTTGCTGACGCCAACTGCGGTGATCACCGATGCCACATCGATGTCTGCATCCGTGCAGCCAAAGCCACGCTCGTCCCGCAAGTAGTCGTAGACGCATAACGCCCAGTTATTCGACCAGGACACCGTGCCATCCCGCGGGTCCAGCACGCGCTTGCCGCGCACTACGGCCTTAATGTTCGGCAAACCATTGGGGAACATGTCGGCGTCATACTCCAGCCGCACATAGAGGTAGCAGACCCCAAGAAGGCGATGGTGATAGGTCCAACCGGGCACCTCGTTCACCAGGTCGCTATCGGCATCCTGATTGGTCGCACCGAGATGCTTCTTGATCCGGACATAGGCCCTCGATCGCAGCGCCTCAAATGTGATCGAGATACCCGTTGCACCGTCCGGTAGACCGCGCACGGTCACGACGTCGCTGCCCTGGCTCCACGACACGTCATTGACCGTGTACTGGTTCTCGTACTCCCCATTCGATACCCCAACCACGACCGACGATATGCTGCGGACTGCCTCCCCGACTGACACCGTCATCGATGTCGCATGAGGATCAACGGGGAAGCCCTTGGTTCTCGATTCCCCCCAAGACTTACTGAACTTGCCGCCTGTTGCGTAGCCGAACCCGTCCAGACCGCCAACAGCGTCCTCGCCGAGATACACCTCCTCGATGGCATCGCACTCGTGGTCGGCCAGCGCGATCACCAGGTGCATGAACTGGTTGGCCTTGTCGCTTCCGTTGGTGCTGGCCGCGAACACGAGCGGGCCGGACGTCATTGCCCGGCCATAGATCATGTTGCGTGGCTGGACGTTGGAGCGGACTACCTGTGTGCGGCCTTGGGCCTCGGCGCTGAAGCTGTTGTTTGTGCGCGGCTTGAAAATTGCGCCCATCAGGGCACCGGTGATAGCTGTGAAGGCCAGCGTAACGACAGCGGATAGCGCGTAGTAGGCAAGCGTACCGGCGGCAATCTCTAGGGCGGCGGCAATCGCAGGAATAATCGCGACGGGCATATCACACTTTCCATGCGGCTTTCGCCGCAGTCATCGGGATGAACTCGAGGCCAGCCTGGCATTGAGCTGCTATCAGCCCCCCCAGGCAAAGCGCGAGCGCTTCGCCGCTCGGCGTATCAATCAGCGACACATCGCCTCGCCCAGCGAGCGCAGGCGGCATCGCCGGGCCCAGCACCATCGTCGCAATGCCGTCCACGCCGCCGTTGTCACGCAGCACGCGGCGAGCACCCTTCTCCGTCGTGTAGAGACCGCGCCAGCGCACGCCCGGATCCGAGCCCGTCATCGCCTCGATCGCATCGCAGACGAAAAGGCAGCAGTCGCTCTCACCCCATGAAAAAGCCCGCTCGCGGCGGGCTTCGATGAACTCTGCAAGGCGCGTTGGCCAGTCCTCTAATCTCTGCACTATCTCCCCCACTGCAAAGTTTTCTCCACCATCTGAGGCGTGAACTCGAAGCCCCGGTCGCCCGGGTATCGACTCTGCTGGTCCTCGTTGTTGTAGCGACGCACCTTTGCTCGATCCCATGTGACCATGCGCGACTCCRCAGAGACGGTGATAGTGGCGGTGTCGCCCACTTCGATGCTTGGTACGTCCATACGCCCGGAGAACAGGCGGCTGGGCTGCACCGCCACCTGCAGGTCCTCACGCAGCGGTGCGAACCAGATCTGGCATGGCCTGCCCTGGTACTGCTCGGCCAGCATTATTGCCACGTACTCGGACGGCACGCCGGACAGCGTCAAGCGCACCCCTGTGGCCTCCAGGCTTGCCTGCTCCTGAATCGGCTCAATGTTCCCCAGCGCGCCGATGCCAAGCCACGTCGAGCCATTCCAATCGATGTTGTAGCCAGCGCTGCACACCCTCAGCGGCTGGGAGAAGTCGAGCTGCACGAAGAACAGATACGGAACGTGCCCGCCAGTGACCGCGGCGACTGTCCCGCCATCGAGCGCGCGCGTCATAGGGGCACCTCGATGAAGTCAACGGAAAATGCCTCATGCCGCCAAGCCGGCGTGCTGACGAACTCCCAGACGTCGCTGGCCAGCCGCATGAATGCCTTCGGCTTGTCCAGCGTGACGACGGCCAGGTTAGCCGGCGCCACACGGAATGGCGGCGCGACCGGAATCGACGCCAGCCCCGCGGCGTCGCTGGTCACATCAGCCGTCACCATCTTCAGCTCACCGCCGGCCTCGATGTACTCGCCCGCGCGCAGCACCAGCGTGCTCGCCGGCCAGTACTTCGTCGGGAGCACCTTGAAGTCGGTGATCGTGCCATTCACGACCGGGTTGCCAACCCCCTGATAGCTCTGATTGAGGAAGTCGAGCACCATCGTCGCATCCACCGGCACGGCCGCGATATCGGCGATGGGCGCGTCGTGCGGCCAAAGGTAGATCCGACCGGCCATGCCGTTCAGCGCAGACAGCAACGCCTTCAGGCGTCGCTGCTGCTGCAGGCTCATGGTAGTGAAGGTCAGGCGCGCCTTCCACAGCGCGCCCGGCCGCTCCACGGTCTGCGTGGCCCGGTTCAGCGGGGAGGTGAAGCTCTCCGTGTTGGACTGCAGGCCAAACATGGCGCTGGACGGCAGGATGTCCGTCGGGAAGGTCAATGTTGGCATGGTTACCCACGTTTCGGCGAGAACGTGCCGCCACGATTGATGCTGTCCAGGATCTGGGCCTTCGTCTGCTGCTGGCTCTGCTGGATGGCAGCGATCACGTCGGCTCGGTCCGTACGGCTGTCGATGTTGTAGGTGTTGTGGAACTCGATCACCGGCGCCACCGGCTGCTGCACACCCTGATTTGCAAGCACATGATTAGGAACGACATTTCCGGAAGATGTAGGTACGACGACCTCCGGGCCCTGCTCGCCGACTAGATACGGCAAGCCCGCCTGCACGTCGCCGCCGCCAGCCCGGGTCGCGAAGATGCCCGAGGCTCCCGAGGTGTCCACCGTCGGCGAATAGCCGGCTCCGCCAAGGTTGAACCCACCCCATGCGCCACCGGCAGCATCGGGCGCACCCGCGCCAACACCTGAAAACAGACTACCCACGAGACTCACCCCCATTTGCGCCAATCCGGACACCGCGGCGCGCGCCTGGATCCGGATCAGGTCCGAGATCACCGATTTGGCGAAGTCGCTGAAATTCAGCTTCCCGGTCATGGCGAAGCTCACCAGCGCGTCTTCCATCGACGAGAATGCCCGCGAGAACAAGCTCTCGACCTGGCCGGCGACGTTGGCCGCCGAATCCCGGTAGTTCTCCCACGCACGCGACGCGCCGATAGTCCAGTCAGCCTGCATATCCAGGCGCTGCTGGAAATACCCGCGCTCGCGATCGAGCTGCGCCTGCATGGCGGCGTCCAGCTCCGCCAACGAGTCCTTGTACTGCTGGGTGTCCAGCAAGCCGGACTTCGAAGCACGTTTAGTCAGGATCTCGCGCTGGCGCCGGAACTCGTCTTCCGTGCGGGCAAGGATCTGGTTCAGTTCCCTGGCGTTGTCGCCCATGCCCAGGCTGCCAAGCTCACGGCCAGCCTCCCTGTCACGAGAAGCCGTATAGGCGCCGACGTTGAGCATCACCTCCTGGCGAGCGTCGTCCAGCTTCTTGTAGACCTCGCTCAACGCCTTGGCGCGCTCCTTTTCGCTGTTGCCGAGCTTTTCCTCGATCTCCTGGATCTTGGCTGCGTAGCGCTCGCGTTCGGCGATCTGCTTGCGGCCAGCCGCCACGTCGGCCTGCATCTCGGCGATCACCTGCTCGTCGATCAGCCCGCGCTGCTTGGCGTCGAAGCTCTTTTCGATGTACTCGCGCTCGGACAACAGGCCTTGGTTGCGCTGGGTCTCCAAGTCCAGCAACTCGCCCTTCAGGATAGCTTCGCGCTGCTTGGCCATGCCCTCCAACTGGGCGATCTCCCCGCCCATGACGTTCTGCTGATAGGCGGCCGCCTTGCTGGCGCCAGCCGCACCGGCCTTGTTGAACTTGTCCCAAACTTCCTGCTTGCGCGCGGCGACCACCCCCAGCGCCTTGTTGTAAAGGTCGCTGCCCTTCTCGATGCCCGCGGTGGCGGCCTTGAAGCCGTCGTCGATCTCCTTCAGGTCCTTGTCGCGGTTCTCAGCCTTCGTGAGGTTCTTGCCATCGGTCAGGAACTTCCGTGCGCGCGCCTCGGCCTCGTCGCGCTTGCGCTGATCCATGCCCAGGCCCATCACGTCGGACAGGTTCGGCGTGTTGACGACCTTCTGCTGCGCCGCAACCGCTTCGGCCTCGGCCATCCGCTTTTGCAGCTGCTGCAGGTTGTAGGCTTTCTGCCCGCGCTGGAACACGTCCAGGCTCGGGTCTTTCAGTTCCGCGGACAACTGGTCCCGCTGCTGCTGCATGCCCTTCAAGGACTGGGGGTCATACCCGAACGCATTGACCGGATTGAGGAACCGGCCCGCCGCGCCGGCACCCGCACCGAGCTGCCCCCAAAAGCCAGCCCCTTCCGACTTGGCGCGCCGGATCGACCCCGCCACATCGTTCATGGCGTCCGTCAGGATGCTCAACTGCCCGGCGGCGGCCTGGCCAAGCCCGGAATCTGCAACCGTGCGTTTCAGGTCCGTCCAGGCGCTGTCGATGCGGCCGAGCGCGGCCTGTGTGCTGTTGGCGGCCTCCTCGACTGAGCCGGCCAGTTCCTTGCGCAGCTGGGCCGCGAACTTCGGCAGGAAGTCCGACGAGATCACCTCGCCTTGCTCGAGCATCTTGCTCAGTTCGGCCGTGGTCACGCCCATGGCCCGCGCGGCGGTCTGGAATGCGCCCGGCAGGCGCTCGCCAAGCTGGCCGCGCAGCTCTTCGGACTGCACCGTGCCCTTGCTGATCATCTGGCTGATGGCCAGCAGCGCCCCTTCGGACTCGGCTGCCGACAGGTGCATCACCGCGGACGCCTCGCTGATCGCCAGGAAGATGTCGCGCGCGCCCTTCCCTTCCAGCGTGGTCTCGCGCGCAGCTGCCGAGAGCTTCACGAATGAATTCGCCGCGACGGTGAGGTCCAGGCCGAGCCGGTTGGCCTCGTCGCGCAGGAATGACAGGTCGCGCGCGCCGGCGCTGGCGTCGCCACCGTTGGAGAACTTCAGGCCAACGGTGATCTTGTCCACCTGAGCCTGGAGCTCAGCCATGGACCGAATCGAATCGTAGACCCCCTCCGGGATCTCCATGAGGCCGTCCAACAGCCCACGCACCGACTGCGTGACGGCGTTCACCGCGGTTGCGCCAATCGCGAAGTCCTTGAACGAGTCGGTGAAGGACCGGGACTGCTTGCCCAGATCGTCCATCGACTGGCTCGCCTGGCGCGCCGACTGGTCGTAACGCTCCAACGAGGCTCGCGCACCGTCGGCGGCAGAGCCAGTACTGCCGATGCCTTCGGATGCCTTGCCGCCACTGGCGCCGACCTTGTCCATGGCATCGGCTGTGCGCCCCGCAGACTGCGTGGCGCGATTGAGCGCATCTTCCCCCCGCTTCAGCCCGGAGGTATCCATCGCAATGCCGAGCGAGGCAATATCCATCTCTTACACCTTGTTGCGTTTGCTTGCGGCGGCCAGCACCACCAAGTCGAGTCGGCGGATAGCGCTGATCTGCCAGCGCGCCGGCTCCTCGCCGATCATAGTGAAGAACGCCTGAATATCTGGGTACGTGATGGGGGACAGGCCCATTCCGGCCTGCCGAGTGGCGTTCAGCTCCATGAACCATTCCCAGAGCTGGTACCCGGCTGGCGGTAGCTCGGGACCATCCAGCCCGTCCGGCCGGCGCCCGGTCTGCCGCGCGACTGATTCGAGGTTCTGCCTGACGGTCGAGCCATCAGGCATGCGCTCATCCAGCGCCGCCTGATGCTCTGCATACTCGACAATCTCGGCCGTCAGACCTTCAAAAAATTTCCCGACTCAGCGGCAGCCGTGTAGACCTGCGCGCGAACCTCCGGGTTGACGGTGTAGAGCAGCCGCGCGTTGTCCGGAGAGAAGGTTTCGTCCAGGCCGCGCCAGCCGATCGTGCGCAGCACCGCGCCCTCGATGGCCATTGCCTCTTCGTCCTCGATCGAGTCGGGCAAGAGGTTCTCGCCCTTCTTCGCGGCAACATAGGCGCGCTCGCGGCGCTCGTTGAGCCGCTTACGGTTGACCGCCTTGACCGTGTCGGAATGCTCGCCCCGCACACTGATGAAGACGCCCAGGCCAACGCCGGACGAGTCCTTGACTTCGAATTCAAAGCCCGTCTCGCTGGCTTTCACCAGGTTGAGGGATGCGATCGAGCGCGTCGGCGCTGCCTTGTTCTGTTCCATATGCCTTGCTCCAAAAAGATGCGGGCCGACATCGTTGCCGGCCCGCGAAGATCCCTAGGGTGGGAGCGCTGTCCCGTGGGGGCTCGTCTTATGCGAGCGAGTCCTGCACAGAAATCGTGGTTTTCTCGTTTGCCGTGCCGGCGCCGCCGTTCACGTTCAGCAGCGCCTGGTAGCTGAAGGTCTGGATCAGCCCCTTCTCGCCGTCGTCCTTGCCAGCGCTGCCCAGCTTCACGCGCGCCRTGGTCAGGGCAAGGAAGTCCGCCGCCGCCGCACCGCTGGTGGTGAGCGCCGCGCCGATGCCGATTTCAGCCTCGTTCACGAAAGCATCGCGCAGCACAGCGTCCTGGAAGTACGCCGTGAACTGCCCGGTGACGACGACCCGACCGGGAAACAGGTCGGGCAGCGTGTTCTGGCCGACGACCGGATCACCAGTCAGGTTCGCGTTGATTGAGGCACTCATTCCGGTCACCAGGCCAACCGGCGCACCAGCCGCCAGCAGCACGCCGTTGACGGCGGCCACGATGYCGGACGTCGTTTCGACCGCGGGCGCGGTGAAGTAAGCGGACGTGCCCGACACCATGTCCAGGCCCTGAATCTGGGCGGCCAGCGTGGCCATGCCGGTGGCCGGCAGGTTGATGTCCATCTGCCCGAGCTTGCAGTCCGTGAAGCGCTCGGATTGCGCGATGTCAGAGAACCAATGCTCGAAGGTGATGTACTTATCGGTGTGGCCGGAGGTGGGCACGAAGGTCTTCTTGCCCGGAACCGACACCGTGGCGGTGGCAATCGGCCCTTCCGCGACCAGCGCCACACCATTCAGCGGGATCACCGTCAGCGCCAGCGCGGTCAGCGACAGCACCAACAGGTTCTTGTTCAGGTTGGCGGCATTGAAGCCGCCGGCGGTCAGCCGCACCACGTCGCCCGCCTTGATCCCATCGGTCAGGTACGAGCCTGCGGCGCGCGTGACGGTGAAAGTCTGGATCGTGCCCAGTACCGCGCCCAGGGCGACGGTGATACTGGCGCCCGCAATGGGCGATACCGCGGCAAAGTCTCGGCGCAGGATGGCCGCGAAGATGTCGGCATAGGTCCCGGGGGAGATTTCCCCGTTGATCGTGCCGGCGACGCGGCGCACACCGTGGCGATAGTCCGCGATCTGCTGGTCCGACCGAATCTCGTTGGACTGGTAGGTGTCCTTGTTCAGCGAGATGTCGGAAGTGACGCGCCGCAGGATCTGGCCGCCAGACGCGCCGGCCGCTACCCCCTGCCCGGTTTGCAGCTTGTAGCGCAGCTGCTTGAACAACCCTTTTGCGTTGGGCATTTTCTTGCTCCAAAAAGAAAAGCCCCGCGCAAGGCGAGGCGTTGATGTTGCTGGCCGGCGTCAGGCGTTGACGCTGGCGAAGAATGGGATGCTAATCGGCACGCGCCATCGGTCGCCGTCGGGGTAGCCGTCAGCTATGGCAGGCGTGCGCTGGATGATGACGTCGATGCCCGGGTCGACCTGGTAAGTCTGCGTCAGGAAGTCGAGCACCACGGATGGGCCCGCCGGAAAGGCATGAATCGTCGTGCCCCGCGCGAACCAGTCCCGAATGGCCTGGGCACGCGCATCGGCGGCGGCCGGGCCAGTGCCCTGGGGATACATCAGCGACACCTGGAAGACGCCGACCTCGCGGTAGTAGGTGCCGTAGGCGGGGTTCTCCGGCGGGGCGAACATCAGGTGCACCTGTTGGTAGGGCACACCCGCCGCTGGGGTGAAGCTCGCGTTCTGCCACGCGGTGGCCAGGCCCGACGCCATGGCGTTCAGCCGCGTCTCCAGGGCCCTTCTCACCAGTGCATTGCTCATTGCTTCAGGTCTCCCACTGCGCGGGTCAGGAACTGGTCGAACTCGGTCACCGTGAGGCGCACCATGCCGACCGGCGCCTGCTTGGAATGGCCGTATTCAAACGGCACGGCGTAGGGCAGGTGATTGACCAGGTAGATCGTCTCACCCAGCCGCAGGTACGACAGGTCCTGGGTGGCTGTGGCAATCGTTGTCGTTCCGGCACGGTCGACGACGCCCAGGGTGCGCGGCTGCAGGGTGTACTGCACCTGCCAATTGCCACGGAAGCGGCCGGTGTCGACGGGGCTCTTTAGGATGAGGCTGCGCATGAGATCAAGCGCGACCTTGCGCACGACCTGTTCCTGATTGCCCTTCGCGCGCTCGACGAAGGCGGCAAACTTGCGCCGGAAATCATCGTTCGTGGCCATTCAGTTCTTCCGCACTTTCTTGTCTCAGTTCCCGACCGACTTTTCCGCTCGCCGCGATATGAGCGGCTTCACCCACCGTCGATACCATGCCCGCGGATGGAACTGTGACTCAATAATTCCTCGGCACTGCGACTCCACTGTTTCCACTATCCGCGCCAATTTCCGGTTGATCTCATCGTCGTTACCCATCTCCCAGAAGATGCTCTCGGCTTCGTTGAGGCGCTCCCTTTGTCGCTCGCTGGCCGGGGATTTCTCGTTAGGATCATATTGCCCTGACATCATCACGTAATGGCGAGCAGTCAACAACACATTTATCACTAGGAGCCGCAATTCTTCAAAGGGCGCTCCGGCGTCGTTGCCAAACCTCGCCATGTAGCGATAGCGGGTAGCTTGAAGAGATGCGAACAGTTCCGAATAGTGCTCATGACGCTTCAATAACGGCGCGATTGTCTTGCGAGCCTGAAAGACGATGAGCGATTCGCCATCCTTTTGGACCACATGATCGAACTCGTGCTCGAAGGCTCCGGGACTTCTCATGGCCCGAACTGCATCTCGCGCCCGATAGAACAGCACAAGCGTTTCCTCTGCCAATTCGATATTCCGCTTCCCGCTGAAGTCACGCCGCCATGTCCCAATGCCAACTACCGCCATCACCGCCGCACTCAGCGCTGCGACGTTCTTTGCTGTATCCAGCACTGCTGCCCATTCCATATCAGCTCCCGTTAGCTCGTCGGCTACATAGTAATGGACCCTGAACTACCTACCTACGCAAGTGCAGTTCGTACAGCACCGGCGTCCCCGCCGGGTTCACGGCCTTGACGTTCTTGACCTGCCACGCGTCAGCGCCGTCGACCACCAAGTCACCGGCCATCGGCAGAGGCGCGCCCACCGGCGACAGGTAGCACTGCTTGTCGCCGGTCTCGATCATCGTCGCACCGGCGAAGGCCTGGCCGGCCGACTGCAGCGCGAAGTCGAACATCGTGCCGGTGCCGGGGAAATCGACGGTTGTCTCGGCTGCCGCGCCACTGCTGGGATCGTAGGCACCAGGCGTCACGCGGCGCAGGACCAGCGGCTTACCGTATTCGCGCAGCAGCTCGTCGGCGGTGGCCGCCATATCGTCGTAGAAGGCGCTCATCTCAGCCCCGCGTCAGCTTGATCATGCCGCTGCCACCGGAAACCAGCGCGCCCAGCAACGAATCCACGTAGGCGTAGCGCTTCTGGCCGCCGTTCTGCTTGGTCGGTGCGTACTTCTTGGTGATGGGACCGACGGTTGTCTCGGTCACGACGTCCGGCAGCACGTCCGGTGCGATATCGCCGGCCAGCGCCTTCAGCGCCAGCTCGCAGACGGCGTCCTTGACCTTCTGCGGGATGACAGTGGTCGGCACTGGGTAGCCGTCGACCTCGACGTTGTAACGCGGCCAGCCCAGCGCTTGGGTGGAAGTGGCGCGGATGCCCTTCCACCCGTACTCGGCATCGACATAGCCGGTGGCACGCACGAGCGGCCCCTCTTTTCCGGGCACATCTGCGGCAGCCCAGGCCGTGTTTCCGCGTTTCGCGTGATAGGCATCGGCCTCGGCCACCGAGACGTAGCTGTCGGCCGTCGGGCTGCCCGGGGTGGTATCGATAGCCATGGATTACCGTCTGGTTGATGCGTCGCGCGCTTAGTAGAGCGCAACGATGCCGGTTGYCGTCGTGCCCGAGAGCATCACCTTCTTGACCATGAGGGGATACGGAAGGCCGCCCTGCACCGCCTGGAACAAGACAGGCACGGTGTCATCGGCCAGCAGCACCATCAGGTCACCGCCGACGCCCACGTAAAGCGACTTCGTCGGCGGATCGAAAACAACGCTGTCGTTGGGGGTCACGGCGGCGGCCTTCACCGCCGGGCTGCTTGCGTCCTTGAACGTCATTTCGCGTCACCGACAAGCAGCGCCTGCAGCTCAGCCTTGTTGGCAGCGGCCGGGTACTTGATGCCGCGTGCATCCAGCTCGGCGCGCAGTTGGTCATTGGTCATGCTGGCGACGTCCGGCGTGCCGCCCTGCCCCGCAGTTACCTTGGCTTCTGCTTCTTTGCGCAAACGCTGGGCCTCGGCGGCTTCAGCAGCTTGCTGCGCCGCCAAATCGGCCGCGCGTTGGGCTTCCAGCTTCTTCAGGCGCTCCGCTTCCTCGGCAGCCTTTGCAATTTCGGCCTGGCGCTGTGCTTCGGCTTCACGCTCACGCGCGGCGTCACCTTCCGGGTCGTACAGCTTGTGCACCTTGGGATCGAAATCGGCCTCATTGATGACGACGAAGGCACCTTGATCCTCGGACCAGGGCTTCACATTGATGGTCTTCATGCTCTTCTCCGGTTGCTGGGCCAGGGCCGAAGCCCCGGCACCGCTTGATTAGCCCAGCAGCAGGCCGATGTGTTCCTTCTTGACCGCGGCGCAGCCCCAGGCCAGCGCAACTTCATACTGCATCTGGCGGTATTGGGCGTACATCGAGACCTCGAACGACAGCCCGGTCAGCGCGTCGGTGATGATCATGCGATCCACCGCCGAATCGCCCTGCGGCGGCAGTGCGGGCGCGCGGGTAGCCAGCGAAATGGCCGAACGCGCGAAGAACATGTTGCGATTGCTGATCGCGGCAACCGTAATCGCCGTGGCCGACCCAGGGATCGCCTGCTGCAAGCCGGGAGCCTGGAGCGTGATCGTGCCGCCGTTGGACACATCGGTGTCACCCGACGCCACCACGTACTTGTTGGCGTCACCCGCAAACGACACCACGTCGCCGGCCAGGATCGTGCCGGTGCCAGCGGCAGCCAGCGTGATCACCGTGGCGCCAACAGCATAGCCAGCGTTGTTGGTCGTCGAGCCCACGGCAGTGCCAGACGCCGGACGCTTCACGCCAGCGGACTGGCGCAAGGCCAGGTTCTGCAGGCGGTCAGTGATGCCGTTGCGCAGCATGTCCTCGCGGCCAGCCTCGTTGACCTTGAACAGGCCCGATTGCTTGCCGCGCAGGTTGAACATGGCTGCGGTGCCCAGCACCAACTGAAAGTCCAGGCCTTGTGCGCCGTTCTCTTCCAGGATGCGCAGCGCGCCGGCGGTGTCGGTCAGATCGTTCGCAGTACCGAACGGCGCGGTGCCGGCCGTGCCGTAAGCCCGCGACGCGAACACGTGCAGTGCCGCAAGATCGGCTTCCACCTCGTTCACCAGCGTGCGCATGCCTTGCTGGAACTGGTTCGACAGGATCACGTTGTAGCTGGCGCCGTTGTTGTCGATGCCGAGCTTCTCCTCGCCGTTCCAGCGAATCGGCGTGCGACGCGCCTTGGTGATCGTCATCGGAACGTTGCCGATGTTCTGGTCCCCATCGTTGGGCGGCGTCACGGCAGGCGTGATGTCGGTGGCCGTTGCGGCCGGCACAACCGGCGACATGACGGTCTGGCCTACAGCGGCCCGCGCGAATGTCATATCCGAGCTGACGGCGGGGATGAAGCCCACCAGCTCACGGGAGATGACATCCAGCGCATTGTAGAGCGTCGGGATCAGGCCGGTCAGCGTGTTCGCGCCAGCGACCATGCCGCGCGGAGTCGGTCGGGTCACCGCCTCGTTGAGCATGTCGTACAGGCGCGCCGCGACGGCAGCTACGGTGGCCATCGGGTACGCCGCGGCGACCGATGCCACCGTAGCGAGCGCCAGGAAGCGCAGTTTGGAGAAGGTGTTTCGCATGTTGGATGCCTCAAATGAAAAAGGCCGCAATCAGCGGCCAGAGGTTGCTTGGGATACTGCTAGTCCGTGATTACGGTGTTCGCGTCCCGAGCCGTTGCCGCCTGAGCAGCAGGATCGAGCTGCGAGAACTGAGCACGCGTGATCGTCTTCTTGCCACCGCCACCGCCATTGCCGCCCTGCGAACCACCTCCGGATGCACCGGACCCTTTCAGGATGTGAGTCTTGTGCGGATAGGTGTCGACCATGATCTCGATCGCTTCCTCGGCATCGGCCAGTTCGCCGTGCCGCGTGCGCGAATAGATCTTGCCGCCCTGCGCGTCGTAGGCCACGACCTTGCCTTCCTCGACCTTGAACCGGTTTGCGAAGAGCGCTTGCGCGATCTCCACGCCGGCCGGGCCCTCGGCGGCAAACTTCTCGGCGATGAACTTGGAACGCGAGAACGCACCACCGACGAGGTGGGTGTTCAACTGCGCCTCAAGATCGCCGGCCTTCTTCGCGATGGGGGCGTACTTTTCCTCGACCGACTTGATTGCCTCGGCCTTCACCTTTTCGACTTCGCCGGCATCCACCAGCTTCTTGTCGTCCAGGTTCTTCACCGTGTTCAGCGCCTTGAGGGCCGCTGCTGGGTCGGTGATGCCTTCGAAGGCCTTCAGGCTGCCTTCGGCCTTTTCCGCACGCTCCCGGTGATTCATTGCCTCGAAATTGAGGCGGGAGATGGTCGCTACCGTGCTGTCCCCGTCGAAGGGCGCTTCCTTGCCCTCGGCATTGACGAACACGGGGAGCTTCTGGCCGTTGACTTCCTGGATAATGATGTTGCCGTCGGCGTCGTACTTGAATGGCATGGTGGTTTCCTGGGCATCCGCCCTGATTGCTGAGCGGCATCCGCCGCGATGCGCCCGCTGGCATCCGCCGCGCAGGCAAAAAAAACCCGGTTCAAGAACCGGGGGTAGCTTTACGTTAAGAGATTTCGCCGAGCTATCTACACGCCCATCTGAAATCCGTGGTCCCACTTTTTCTCATTGATGCCAGTCTCTTTCACCAAGCTGTGCAAGAGCGCACTATCCCGAGCAATCAGCAAGGTGTTACAGCTTTCCGCTAAACGCAAGTTGATGTCCCGAATCCACGCATCCTCAGCCTCCGTGAAAGAAATCCTGTCGCCGCGCCCCTGCGCAAGCAAGCACGTCTGCGCTGATAGAGGCATGACAATTGACACTCCTGCTGTTTTGAATCCATAACCTCGCACACCATGGGCATCCCAACCCGCAGGAGGTAACACCACCAGAGGGTGATCGGAAGTTACGAACGACTTCTTCGGCCTCGCCCGGAGGAAATACCAGTCCATTGTGACCAGGTGCTCAGCAAACTCCCTAGCGAAAGGCACGATGTCGGCCAACGCCCTTCGTTTATCCGGTATCGGATACCCGGTGGAATGATCAAGGACTTTTTCTGGGTCTGCATGCTGCAGGTATCTCGCAAACTCCTCTCGATTGCCTTGGAAAGCTTTTTCCAGTATGGCGTCGCTGATCGCGGTATGCATCGCGTCCCGTTTTGCTTCGAAAGTGGGCGTTCTAGTCGATTGCAGGCCGATGAAGGCCGCAAGATTCATCGCCTCCTCGCCCTCAATACCTTCTGCGCGATCAATCTTCTCAATGGCTAACTTTGCCAAGGACTCCACTTCCGACAAGTAATGCTCGACGCGCAAATCAAGCTTTCCCCCTTCATCGGTGAACGCATAATAGTTCCGCCTGTGGGCCACCTCTTCTGGACGCTGATAACGAAAGTGACTGCGCTCCCTGTCGAAGAGGTGAAGGGTGTTCGTGCCAGATGCGCAGAATCGTGCAAGGTAAAAGCGCGGCACATAGTGGTGCCGTATCGGGTCGCCCATTGACTATCTCGCGAGATAAGGAATGTGCCGATTATCTCGCATATTTCGATCTCAGCTCGTCAAGGGTCAGCGGGTTCCCGCGCTGGTCCAGCAACTGCGGCAGCGTGATCTTGCCGTCGCGCCACAGGTCCGCCCTGCCCTTGCCCAGCGCCTGGTCCTGAAACGCCTTGCCCTTACTGGCTAGGAAGTCGCCGAAGGACAGATCCGCCGCCACCTGCCCGTCCATGCTGGCGCGCGTGGTCGGCGTGAACTCGTCCGCGTTGAGGCCAAGCTCCCGAAAGGTCTTCAGGATCGGTATCTCGGTGCTCCGGCACATCCAGTGGCGGGGCACGCCGCCGTTGTAGGGCAAATGCGTGCCGTTGATAGGCTTGCCCTTCAGGTCCCACGCGGCACCGGCATACGCGATGCACACATCCGACGTGCGGCCGTCCAGCGTGCTGACCTGCTGCTTGCCCTTCACGATGTCGGCGTTCTCCGACCAGGTGATGTCCCGCGCGCGAGCGCTGACGGTCTGCACCGCAGTGCGCACCAGCGCGTCGGCGTTGCGGCGGCTGGTCTCGATCACGCCAGTCAGGCCTTTGCGCGTCGAGCCACCAATGCGCTGCACGATCTGGTTGTTCGTCTCGCCGGCGGCCACGCCCAGGCGGATCTGGTTGGCAAAGCGAAAGGCGGTATCGCCCGCCTGCCGGTCCAGCCAGTCGCCCAGCGGCGCGCCCTGGAACAACCCGGTGTCCACCAGCGCCTTGAGCGTGGCGGACGGCGCCAGCGCGCGCATCAGATCGACACCGACCGTGCTATTCGTGCTCGACAGCACCCATTTGGACTCCTGCTGGCCCAAATCCTTCAGATCGCTGAATAGGTCACCCTGCATCGACTCGTAACGGTCAACCACCAGGCCGCGCACGTCAGAAAGAAGCTGGTTCAGGCGCGCTTTCTGGTAGTCGGTCAGCGGCTTGGTGCCAATTCTGGCCTCGACGTCGGCCAGCAGGCTTTCCATCACCGACAGGACCAGGTTCGACTGGTGACCGATCAGCCGATTCAGGTCCAACTGGCGCTCGACGGCAAGCGCGGCGAGCATTTCGGACAGGTTTGCCATGGGTTATGCCGATACCGGGGCCTTGCCGGGCTGGGGCGTGCCGATGCGCGTCGACTCGTCGCCCCACGTCAGGTCGGGCCGGATAATGCCGCGGCGCTGCATCTCTTCGAACAGCGTCTCGTCCGAAAGAGTGCCGGCCATGTTCATCTTCTGCAGCAGCTCGGCGGAGGCCTCGGCCAGCGTGGCCGCGCCGAAGTCCTTGTAAATGGTGACGTGGCCGCCTTCCTTCTCGCTCACCCAGTCGGCCATCAGCTGCAGCGCAGCGTCGATGGCGTCTTCCAGGTCGCTGGCAATGCGCTGGAGCGCGCATGCGCCCTGCTCGTTATCGGCGACGGTTTGGACCTCGGTCACGTTGCCGGGCTTGATCACCAGGAGCTCGGCACCGGCCTGGCGCATCTGGTCTTCCAGGTCCAGCAGCGACTTCCGGCCTGCCTCGATCGCCTGGCCAGAGTGCTCGACGAATTTCATGTCGGCATGCTGGTCCTGCGCCTTCACCGCCGAGTTGGCCCCAACTGTGATCTCGACCTCGTCGCCCAGCATTTTGGTGAACAGGATCGGCACCCGGGCGACGTGCAGGATGGTCTGCTGGTCGCTCTTCGACTGCCAGTGCTCGACGTTCATGTGCGCCAGGTCGAGCAGCGGCGGCGTGCCAAGCATGAACCCCGCGCGCTGGCCGTAGACCGGCACGAAGGGGATGACAGGCAGCGTGGTGGCGCCATCGTCGTGCAGAACCCACTCATCCTTGTCCTGCACCTTCCGGTAGAGCGCCCACGCCCCCGGCGTCAACACGCGAACCTGCTGGATTTCGCGCTCGCCGAAGTCGCCATCGTCCTCGGTCACGCACTCCAGAATGCGCAACTGCGTGAGGGTGGCCACGCCGTTGATGCGCTTGTAGCGCCAGCCCAGCAGGTCATCCAGCTTGATGTGGACGAAGTACGGGCGGACACCGGCGGCGTTCTCGTCCGCTTGCGTGCGCAGGCCGGAGGTCGGCGGGTAATCCACGAGAATCCCGCAGAAGCCCGCCGCCAGAGCGTCCTCGCAGAGACTGGCGGCAAAGCTGTGCAGGTTCCGGCCCTGCAGATCGATGTCCTCGGTCCAGCCATTCAGCCGTGTAGGCACGTCGTCGCCCAGCGTGAGCGGCTTCGAGAACGGCTTGCCTGCCAGCACCTCGACCGTGCGGCGGAAGGCCGGGAACAGCGTGGCAACCTCCAGGCGCGCCTTGTAACTCTTCTCCTCCTCGTTCGGCCACCGGGGCAGGTAGCGCTCCCCGGCCGCGCGCATGGCCGCGGTACCGCCGAGCAGCGAGCGAATGAGCGGCAGGGGCGCGCTCATTGCCGTCACAGCGGCGGAGGCTTTGCGTACGTCGTTTGCCATAGTTCAGAGGGTGGTTATGCGCGCAGCGACGTCACCTTCGCGGTGCGCTTCACGATCGGCCACAGCTTGACCAGCGGGTAGCCGCCGGCATCGTTGACGTGGTCATGGCCGGTCGACTTGTCCGGCTCGCCGTTCTTGTCGTAGGGCTGTTGCTCGAGCGCCTCGGTATAAACCGGGCACAAATGGGTGTTCACCAGCAGCCGGCGCTCGCCCTTGTCGTTCAGGACCAGACCGTTGACAGCGTTGATGCGGTCCTTCACGGCCGGGTTGCTTGGGTTGACCTGCAATTGGAACCCGGCGCCCTTCAGGATCGACAGGTCCGACTCGCTGGCGCTCTTGCTGCTGGTGTTCTTGCCACTGGCGTCCGGGTAGACCACGACCGGGTGCCCCTTGTCCTTGTAGCGTTCCTTCAGCAGCCGCGCCATCTCCGGCGTGTCGCGCACGTCGGTCAGCTCACCCACGGCGCGCGGCGTGCCATCGCGCACCACGTAGATCACCGCGGCCATCTTGAGCACGTTGAAGTCCATGCCCACGTGCAGGGGCTCGCCCTCCCGCATCGCGTCGTCGGTGTGGTTCTTCACCCGGTCGAAGGCTGCGTACACGCTGCCGGACGTCAGGTTGACGAACTTCCCACGCAGGTAGGCCGAGATCAGCTGCGCCGGGTAGCTGGCACGCAGCGAATCGATATAGTCCGGCGGCAGGTTAGCCGCGTTCTGGTAGGTGCTGGCTTGCACCAGGCCATAGAGGCTGGCCAGCTCGGGCTTCTCCCGCACCGCCTTCACGAATTGCTCGTAGACGAACTTAAAGCCCTCGGGCGTCGTTGTCACGTCGATGCCGTTCAGCAGGCCGGGCGCAACCTGGCGCATCCGCGCGATGATCTTGCGCCAGGCCGTCTGCGCCTCGGTCTTGCGCATCACGTCCAGCTCGTCGACCAGGCCCTTGCCGATCTTGAAGCCCACGATCTTGCCCGGGTCGTCCATCGACCTGCAGATGATCGTCGTGCGGTACCGGCGCCCGCTGTACAGGTGCACTTCCTTGTTGGAAGCGTTCACCCGGGCCACCAGCCCCCAGTCGTAGGCGACTTCCTCGATCGTAGGAAAGAAGATGTCCCGGATCTGGCCATATGTCGGGGCGAAGTAGCCAGCATTGATGCGCGGGAACTCCCAGGCATGCCGGCAGAGGCCAGCGCCGCCCACCCACGTCTTCCCGGAGCCGAAGCCCGCCACGAACGCCTTGAACTTGTGCGGCAGCGCGAGGAATTGCGCCTGGGGCACGTTGAGGGATGGCATCAGGCGTCGTCTTCTGGCTCGGGGCGGCTGGCATCAAGCACGTTGACCGTCACCGATACCGGCGGGGGCACGTCATCACCGTCCTTCGGATCGGTCTTGTCCCGCCACTTGGCCGGCTGGCGATTCTTCAGCCAGATGAACGCGGCCGCGGTGTCCGGCGGGTAGTACTTCCGGATCTTGGTCTTGCGGAGCTTGCCGCCGACCACCCGGATGTCGATGTCGTCGTGCTCGTAGCCGATGGCGCGCTGGTACAGCCGATCAGCCACGGTAGCGTCGGCCAGCAGCCGCCCGCTTTGTATGGCACCCCGAAACTCTTCGTTCGTGGCGATCCACCGGTCCAGAGTGGTCTCCCCCACCTGGAAGAACTTGGCCAATTCCTCGTTCGTGGTACCGAGCTTTGCCAGCCGGCCCGCCTGCTCGGCGAACTCCGGTTTGTATTTGGATGGCCGTGCCATACGTTTCGTCTCAGAGGGCAGCCGGCCGCCGCCCCACCGATGGAGGGCAGACGCTGCCCACTTGGCGCCACCACAATCCGGCGAGGAGGAAAACCATGCTCAGGTTGCTGTTGCTGATGTCGCTCGCCACAAGTGCGCACGCTCAAACCATCTATCAATGCCGGAGTTCGGCCGGGAAGGTCACGCTGCAGGATTCCCCCTGCCCGGACAATGCGAAAACAGAGCTATCGCGCAAGTCCATCGGGCAACTGAATGCCGAAGAACGTGCGCAGCCGTTTATCCCCGGGAACGAGCAATCGGCCAATCGGCTGGTTGCAAGCATCATCTGCCCTTCGCTCAAGCAGCAATACACGTCGAACATCGCGTGGTCCGAGCGCGCCATGCTGCGGAAAGATCCTGCGGAGATTCAACGAGCCGCCAACGCAGTCCAGCAGTCGGGGGCGCAAATGTCGAAGCACCGCTGCGAATAGGGATTGCGCAGCCCCGTCGCCAAAAGGAACCCGCGATCCCAGCGGGGAGGAGACTGGCCACATTTCGTGCTGCGCTGCACCTGTTTTCCGGCACCTGGTGCTGGCCGTGACCTCGACTGTCATCGAGATGCTGTTGAGTGAGACGCGGCGCCGTGCCGCCTTTGTCACATTAGGCAGGAGAAATACTCTGATGTTTCTCCTGCAGCACATTAAGCCTCAGGCCACAGCGGTTGTGGTTTCCCTTGCCGGTCTGTTCTACGACGCTTGGCATCAAAGCGCCCATCCGACAACCGCCATGGCCCGAAGGCACCGGTTACGGGTCCGGCGTCGAGCGCCAATCGACCGCTTCGTGCCCGGGTAGCACTCTGGGCATCCGGGGCCGCGATGGGGCTGGCTACCCCCGGCATATCGGGCAGGCTATTCTCTCGGCCTGCCAGCGGAGACGTGTCGCCGTCCCTTGCGCGCTGTACGGGGCTGCCCCGGGAAACCATCGAGCCAGGGCAACATGTCTCCGCCCAGACGCCCCACAGCAGATAAGCAGCGAGCGGTGCGAACATGGCTGGCTCCATCCAGTAAGCAAGAGACGTGAATGCGGGTCAGGTTTTTTGCTTCCTGCCATAATTCCCAAGGGACAAATTAGGACAGCCGATGACTTCTCAGGACAGCTTCACCCGCGACATGGCCGACTGGGCAACCCATTACATGAGGCCTCATACCGAGGCACGGCTCGCCGCACGCTCGGCCGCACCCGGTAGCGTGGTGCCACCCCCAGAATTGACCGAGGAAGAAACTCGGTTCATGCGCCTTTTCGAAGCCTTTACCGAGATATCCGCGTCTTACGAGGCAATTCTCGACACGCGCGTCTATGTAGGTCGCTTTCCCTTCGCCCGCACCAGGATCAGCCGCTCGCGCTACCTCGCGCAGCAGATTGCTGTGTACTTCAATGAGATTTACATCCTGAAGGAGCGCCTCATCGAGTTCGCAAAACTTATGAAGGAGTCCTTCCGACATGGTCCCTTCAAGGCTCGCGTCGACGCTGTCGTGACCCCCGTTTTTAAGCGAGTTTCCCACTCCCTTGCTGAGATTACTGCGACGAGAGGCAGCCACGTTCATGATAGGCGTTACACGGATTCTGACCTGCACATGCTCGATTTCTATGACCTGATGCATAGAACAGGGAGGCAAGAGTTCGAGTACGACTACAAAATCCACTATGCCCTGGCTCGCTCGAAATGGATCAAGGTTATCGACGACAATGAGAGCGCGCTGGAGATCCTACTCGAGGACTATTTCAAAGCTGCCCACCAGGCGCTCTTCGCCTCTGGGGCTCCACTGGATGTAACGCAGAACCCTGAGCGCCGGCCAAGCAACACACAGACGAAAGCTGCAACTGTCCCAAGCGATATTCAAGCCCCCACCACGGCGCCAACCGGCGTGTCTTGATCATGCATGGTGGCGCCGCGGCAGGGATTCGAACCCGCGGTCAAGGTGGTACCGGCTGCAGCGCCACCACCCAGATCTAGCTGCGTCAACCTTTGTCCTGGCTCGGTCACGCGGTGCCATTGAAAAAGCCCGCTGGGCGAACCATGCGGGCTTTGATGACTCTGATGGCGAGTCTGGGGGCAATCTACATCGTTTGTCTCAAAAATGCAAGGCGATTTTCGGCCCTATCCCTTATGCAGCAAGGCGTTCCGGGTTCTCGTACGCTGTACGGTCCTCGATCAGCCCGTGGGCCGCGAATGACGGCTCCAGCCGCGCCAGCGCCATCGTCTCCAGCACCCGGAAATTCGCCTCCATCCACTTCGCCGCGCGGAACACTCGGTTCTTGTCCACCTTCCGCTTCTCCGCGATGGCGCGCAGGGTGTAGCCCTCCCGTTGCTGGCGCGGCAGGTAATGCCTGACGACCAGGTCGAGCAGCAACGCGGTCGCCGTGAGACCCGAGGCGCGGCGCGCATACAGCGCCAGGCGCTTGCAGCCGGCCAGCTTCTGTTCGCCGTGGGCGTAGCGAGCCAGCACCGAGGCATACTCCGGGCTGGGAAGCCGAGTCTTTGCTGCGTCGGTGATCATCGCGTACTGGGCACGGTATTCGTCCATCGTCAGCCGGTCGGGGTCGAACTCGCCTTGGGGCCCGCGCAGCTCGCCCAGCCATTTCTCCTGCGCGGCCGTCGGCTCGTCGATCGCCTCCAGCAGCTGGATCAGCATGTTGCGGAACGGCGCCTTCTGCCGCGGTGGCATCGATAGCACCAGGTAGGACACATGCAGTGCGTGCGAGACGTCTGCGAACATAGCGCCATCCTTCATGCCGCCTCCCGTTGCTCGCCCGCCAAGCGGCTGGGCACGATGAATTCGATCCAGTACACCCGATTGCCGTTCTCATCCTCCCAGGGGCCCGCGAGACCTGCCCCACTCCGGGCCACGTCCCAGACCACCTCGAATGCCCCGCGCCCGATCACGCAGTGCGCCACGCCCGGGATATTCGGGCTCGCGCCGCAGAGGATGTACAGCGTGTCGTCGAACCAGTCGGCGGCCACGCGTGCGAAATCGAAATCGGCATTCATGCAGAACCTGACCAGGTTGTAGCCGCGCGCCTTGAGCCAGGAGCGGCACGCAACGTCAGCCGCTGCTTGGTCGCCGCCGGCGGCAAAGTTCGGCACCTCCGCCGGATGGATCTCCAGCAGGCAGGCGATGCAGGTCCGCCAGCAGTCACCCCAGAAGCCGTGTTCGGGGTCGTGCGCGATCAGTTGCTTGTGTGGCGTCATGCCTTCTCCAGATAGTTTTTGCACCGCTTCCCGTGTTCCCGACGCTTTCCGCCGGGAAGGAGATTGGTGCACACCGTATGTGTCGTGCCCATCAGCCGGGCCGACTTCTCCCATATGCAGCCCTTGCAGCTGCGTGCCTCGTTGCGCTCGTGGACCTCGGCCGGGTCGCGGAACATCCAAGCTGGCAGGGTCAAGGCGCGCCCTCCCCCTCCTGCCGGCGTGCCCCGTAGCAGGCGACCGCCATCACCGTGGCAGCGGCACCGGACGCGCCGGCCAGCAGCACGATCGCCAGGATCTGCCATGCGTCGAGGGTGAAGGTCATCCGTGTACCCCATCGAAGGAAACGCCGAACTCGTTGGCCGCGTGCGCCTGCACCTTGGTCACGTACTCGCTGAACTCTGCGACCGTGAATTCCGAGGTGGACTTCCGGCGTGTAAAGAGACGCCCATCCGGCAGCGCGATCTCGACCTTCGGCGCGAACATGTCGGCGAAGTACTCGTGCCAGGTGGCGCGCTTGAACTGCTGGCCATCGATCCAGGCCTGCTCCTCGACATCGCGCAGCACCGGGCCGAAGTAGAAGGCGTTCTGCTCCGTCGTGCGCCGGCGCTCCTCCGCCGTCACGATGATGCGAAGGGGCTTGCCCTTCTCCGCAAAGGCGGCCGCGTTGGCTTTGATGAAGGCCAGCACCGTCGGCCAGATGCCGGGGCTCTTGAGGGTGAACTCTCGATATAGCGTGCTCATCAGGCTTCCTCCGGCGGGTCGGCCCAGCCGACCATCAGCTTTGCCTGGTAGCGGGTGTAACCCTCCTCGAGGAGATCCCGGTACCGCGCGTAGTCGTCCTCGATGCCGGGATAGTGGCAATCCGCACACCACCGGGAGCCATAGACCTGCACTTCCTTCCGGCACTTGTAGCAACTTCCATGGCTAGCGCTCATGCCAGCCTCGCAATCCGCACGCCGCGGGTCCAGGGGCAGGTGCGCGCCGTGTGGCCGGCGCCGCCGCAATTTGCACAGATCATCTCCGGTTCCCCTCTTTGTCCCAATCTCGTCCCAAGGACTGCACATGCCCTTCCGCCGTGTACGGCCATGCCGTGACCACCGCGCGCAGGTCCGGGTCGTTCTCAGTCTTGGCCATGGATGCGAAGTAGCGGTTCAGCAGCGCGGCCTCGCGCTCGGCCGCATCCTTGGACGGCGCCGCAATGACGTCGTCCGGGCCTTCGACGTGGATTGCCCACAAGGTGCTGGCATCGTTCATTTGTTGGTCACCCCCCAGAGGATCAGTCCGCCCATCAGCACGATCACCAACGCGACCCAAGCCATTGCCAAGTCATCCATCACGCTGCCCCCATACGGTCGTCCGCCATCCGGTGCTGCACGTGCGGCAGCGCGATGTCCACGACGCGGATGCCCCAGACCTCCAGCAAGGCGCTGAAATCCTGTGCGATAGCGGCTAGTTGGATCATCGGATTGAACTTCTGCTTCACCGTCTCCCGGGCCAGCATCCCAGCGTGGTTGATGCACGTGTAGACGACAAGCTGCGTGCCACCACCATTGGCTCGCTCGACGTGTTCGCTGTGCACCAGCCCACGCTTCTCCATCGTGCGCAAGGCGCCGGCAACGCCCTGCCGGCTGAATCCGTGAAGGTCGGCGAAGCGACCGGCGATGACCGGCTCACCAGCAAGGAGCGCGGCCCGTAGGGCTTCACCGATGGTCGGGGCATGTTCTGGGGTTTCCATCACGCAGCCTCCCCGAACAGCCCTGCCTGCGGCGAGTCCGTCAGCAGCGGCGTGATGGTCACTACCAGGCGCGCTTCGCCATCCGGCTCGGCCCGCTGTGCGGAGATCCGGCGCACCTGCCAGCCGTCGTCCTGGATCACCACGCCCTTGAGCGCGTCCATCAGCACCTTCTGCGCGTTGTCCAAGTCGATGCATTGCACACCGTCATCCCAGTTCATCGGGTCCTTGGCCATGCGCTTCTGCCAGTCCAGCGGGCGCTTCGGGAACAGCGTGTAGGCGATCGCCACGCGGCAGGCCAGCGGCTGGCGCACGCCGGCGGCCTTGGCCAGCCAACCCACAGCAGCCTTGTATTCTTTCGCCTCCTGGCTGAGCGTGGTCACGGGTGTCTTGAATCCCTTGGGCATGTAGGTGCGCCAGTAGCGGTTGGCGCTGACGGGGTACGGCAGGGTCAGGATGATCTGGGTCATGAGTTCCTCACAGGTCTGCGGCAATGCCGCGCTTGCGCACCGCCGGCCCGCCGCTGAGCATCGGGATCGGTCCGGACCATTCTTCGAATTTCGTTACGGCGCCGCGGTAGTGCAGCGGCACGTCGCTGAGCGCGCCATTACGCTGCTTGCGGATCAGCACCTCGGCGTAGCCCTTCAGGTCGGCGTTGCCCGGCTCGTACATCTCCGGGCGGTGCACGAACATCACCACGTCGGCGTCCTGCTCGATGTCGCCCGAGTCGCGCAGGTCCGAAAGGATCGGCTTCTTGTCGGGACGGTCTTCGTTTTTCCGGCTGAGCTGCGCCAGCGCCACCACCGGCACGTTCAGTTCCTTGGCCAGCGCCTTCAGGCCGCGCGAGTACGCGCCGATCTGCTGCGTGCGCATTTTTTCCTCGCCGCCGGTCATCAGCCCGAGGTAGTCGACGATCAGCACATCCAGACCGTGCTTGCGCTGGTGGACCTTGGCCTTCATGCGCACCTCGAGCAACGTCAGTGCGGGCGAGTCGTCGACGGCGAAGTTGAGGCAGTCGATGTGCTGGATCGATGCGGTCAGCGCCGTCCAGGCGGCAGTGTCGCTCGGGTTGAGCCGGCCCAGCAGCTTCGAGAGTGAGACGTTGCCGCGGCTGGCCACCGCGCGCGCCACGATCTCCTGGTCGGACATTTCCATCGACAGCAGCAGCACGCCGTAGTCGGTGGCCATGTTCAGCCCGATGTCGGTCGTCAGCGCGGTCTTGCCCATCGACGGGCGGCCGGCCACGATGACCAGGTTGCCGCGGCGCAGCCCGCCGTTGAGCGCCGTATCCAGGGAATTGAGCCCGGTGGGAATCGCCATCTCGCCCGAGCCGTGGGCGCGCGCGTCGACCGAATCGCAGAACTCGGCCAGCAGCTCGCGCAGCAGCTTCGCTTCCTTGCGCACGCCCACCTGCGCCAGCCCGGCCAGCATGGTCTGCGCGCGATCGAGGATCTCGGCGCCCTTCAGCGGCCCCGGCGTCTCGACCAGCTCGCGCATCTTCTGCGCGGTGGCCAGGGTCTCGCGCAGCAGTGCTCGGTCGCGGACGATCTCGGCGTAGCGGGCGATATTCGCGGCGCTGGGCGTGCGGTGAGCCAGCTCGGTCAGGTAGCCCAGGCCACCGGCGCGATCCGCGCGGCCCTGCCCTTGCAGCGCCTCGAAGACCGTCACCACGTCGGCCGGGCGGTTGGCCACCACAAGCTGCAGGATCTGCGAATAGACCAGCCGGTGGTCCTCGCGGTAGAAATGCGCCGGCTCCAGGCCGCTGATGCGGTCGATGGCGTTGTTTTCGAGCAGCAGGCCGCCAAGCACGGCTTGTTCGGCTTCCAGGCTAAACATCGGCCGCGCCTGTGGCAGGTCGTCGGGGGCGTTCATGCGGCAGCGTCCTCGTGGTAACGACCCTCGCGGATCTTGGTGAAGTTTTCGGGCTTGACGATCCAGTCCAGGCTGGCGACGAAAGGCTTGCGGCCCTCGGCAGTTCGGGCGCGGCCAGTCAGGAACTCGGACTGCGCGACATAAGCGAACAGCCGGCGCCAGTAGTCCAGGTTCTGGCGCTTCGGGTCTTCGTTCCACCTGGTACGCAGGTTCGACTGCCGAGTGCCTTTCCACTCCCGGATGGACGGGCAGGCGGGCAGCAACTCGTGGTAGAGCGCGATGATTTCCTGATGCGGGCAATCAGGACGGGTGGCTTTTGCCCCGCCTTCAACGAGAGTCAGGTCGGCAGGCGGAGCGCTGTCGACAACTAACCCGTTAGGGTTAGTAGTAGTTGTAGTTGTAGTTAACTCTTCTCTACTCTTCTCTTCTCTATGCGGTGCATTGCGTTGCTCGTCGTTGCATTGCGTTGCATCGCGTTGCATGTCGGTGCTTTCCGTTGCTTCGCGTTTCAATCTTTCGCGACGAAGACGGGCACGTTCGGTGCTGGAAAGCGCGCCAGTATTGGGATTGCCGGCATCCTCACGTTTTGGCTGGCGCTCATTCCACCTCGCGATAGCGCCATCGACGATCAGTCCCTTCTCGGTCATCGAGGCGATGATCGCGGCGACCGAACCGTCCTCGTAGCCGAAAAGAATGTCGAAATCTTCAGGATGCAACGATGCAACGTTGCCTCGCGTTGCATCTGCGTTGCCTTGCGTTGCACTGCTAGCGCACTCCAGCAGCGCAGCCCAAACGGCAATCACGTTCCCAACTGGCTGGCCGCTCTTCCTGGCGACCCATTGGAATTTGGGATCGGTCACGGTGCCATGCCACCACCGGAACCATTCCATGACTGCTTGCCTTGCCATTACTGCTTGCCTCCCGCGGTCGCCGCGCTGTCGAGCAGCTGGGCGAGTTCGCGCTTGATCTGGGCGCACAGCGCGAGCCGCACGTCCCGGGTTTCCGCCACTGTCATCTTGTGCAGCAGTTCGTTGATGTCGTCTTGTTGGCTCATGCGGCCCTCTGCGCAATGACCTCTTCCATGATCGTCAGATGCGACTGCTTGGCGATCCACTGCTGCACACCCCAGTTACCGACCGTCGCCGCCCAGGCATTCAGCTTTTCGGGAGACAGGTTCCGGCGGCACGGCTTGTCATCGGCGGCGAGGTAATCTGAGATGTGTGCCGGGTAGCAGCCTATGCGCTCGGCAAGGGTGCGCATGGTCATAGCCTTGATGCGGCGATGGCTCCACGAGAGCCGAACCACTTCGCGGAACGTGGCGCACGCTGCAACGTCTGCTCCCGGCAGAAACGCTGGGGCATTGACTACGCCGCCGAACAGCTTCAACTCATCCATGTGGATGGCTCCCCTTAGCCAAAATTCATCGAATAACCGGTTGAATTACCGGTTGGGCGAGGCCTTAAATAAAAGCGCCATCCCTGACGCTTCCACCCGCAACCCCACAAACCTACTAACTGGCGCATCCCCCGCCCATGGAACAATCGAGAACTCTGACCTTCTCAACCACCCACGAAAGGGGGATGCATGGAAAAACAAACCGAGCAACAAATTCGCGCGCTCAAATCGGACATGGAGCGAGCCTTTTCAATGCTCAGCGCCCAGAACTTTCTGCTGCAGCAGCTCTACAGCAACTGGTTCATGAGCAACCCGGATGCGCGAAAGAAGGTGCCCGGGGAGTACATCGGCGCAGCCCGCTTCAAGGCAACTGCGCCAAGCGACGATCCGTCCCTCATGAGTCTTCAGGCGCAGACTGTTCAGCATCTGGAGCACTTCTTTGCATCCGTGAAGCAGAGAGTGGAAGAAACGGAGTGGGCCCTGAGTCGCCAACGAGATACGAAGTAACTCCGACTGACACCGGTCGGCCAGCCTCGATCTGCTCAAGCGCCGGCCGGATCAGCCATAGCACCAGGCGGGCATACAATTTCTTCATCAGGGTTCTCCATGCCAAAATCATCAACTGCCGACTACACGCTGCACTGCGGGACCTGCAGCTCGCCATCGGAGTTGCCCGAGGGCTCGGCCTGCCCCGTATGCGGGGGTGCGATCATCTTTCAGGACCCGTGGGTAACCCGGTTCAAGACCAAGCTCCGCGGGGTGCAGCGCGATATCGAAATCGCGAAGGAAAAACCAGCGAGCTAGCCCGGATGAGCCGGCGCACCCGCAGCCCTAGGCTTGCGCGATTTGCGCTTCGATGTGCCTACCGGGGGCTGGACGTCGGCGCTGGCGTCTTGGCTGTATTTGATTTCCTTGAGGAACAGATCGGGATGAGCGATCTTTACGGAGGGAGGGATACCCCTCGCTCTCCAGTTGTGAACCCGCTGGGTTCCGCCCAGACGGCTGTCATAACCAAGGAGCTTCGCAACCTGAGCAGCACCTCCAAGGCTTTCGATGAGTTGCCAGTCGTCGTGGACGGCGGTCTGTTTTGCGTTCATGACCGTATTAAACATGATGTTTAACAAAACGTCAAACACCACGTTTATCAACAAAACGTTTACCCATGAGAAAATGTGCGCCATGCACGAAACCATGGTTCGCCTCTACGAGGCCGCAAAAGCACTCAAGGGGTTAAATTCGCCGACAGACGTGGCGAAGGCCCTGAATCAGTCGCAGCAGACGGTCAACAATTGGGAACGGAGGGGCATGTCGCAGGGCGGCATGCTGAAGGCGCAGGAATTCATTGGGTGCAGCGCGACGTGGCTGCTTACAGGTCAGCCCCCTATGGCTGTGCCGGCATCTGACAGCGGAACTATCAAGCCCGTGTTGCCGACGCACCAAGACAGTGAAAGTTCTTCAGCAGGCGCTTACAATCCTTCGCTCGGCCCTGCTGAGCAGGATTTACCGCGCCCTACAGAAGAAGAGTTCGCTTTGGTTCCGYAGCTTGACGTTAAGGCCGCCTGTGGTGATGGGCGCTTCCAGGATCACGTAGTCGTAAAAGGCGGACTGGCATTCAAGCGGTCGAGCCTCAGAGACTTTGGCGTGCCAGAGCACGCCGCCCGGATCATCTACGCGGACGGGGGCAGCATGCGCCCGACTATTCAGGATGGGCGGGTGGTACTCATCAATACCGCCGACAACGAGCCGAAGGACGGGAAGATCTACTTGATCTGTATGCCGGACGGCGACCTAGTGCTGAAGCGGTTGGTGCACGACTACCATCCGGCCTCAGGTGCGATGGCCTGGATCATCCGCAGCGACAATCCGGACCGGGCAACGTTCCCTGACAAACTGCTGCCGCCGGACGACAGGACAATGATTGCTGGCAGGGCCGTCTGGACTGACAGCTTGCTTTGACAAAAGGGAGCATATGGGGCTCATCTTCCTCTGGGTTGCCCTTAGCATTGCCTGCGCCTTCCTGGCGGCCCGGCGCGGCCGGTCGGTGTTCGTGTGGTTCCTGATTTCGCTCTTCTTCACCCCTCTGGTTGGCTTTATCTTCCTGCTGGTGTTGCCGAGCCAGGCGATCGCGCTAGGCCAGCCCACCCCGGAAACGCACGTCAAATGCCCCGACTGCCGCGAGCTGGTGCTGCGCGACGCGAGCAAGTGCAGGCACTGCGGCTGCGCCTTGATCCCCCAATGAGGAAAACGATGCGATCCCTACTCTTGGCAATTCCACTTGCCACCCTCGCCGGCTGCATGACCATGCACGATTTGGATAGGCAGACGCCGGTACGGACGGAAGCCCTGCGCGGGGACTACCTCGAACTCGCGCAATGCATCGAGGCGCGCCAGATCCGCGCAGGTCAACCGGGCCAGATCAAGCTATCGAACGACAAGGCGCGCAAGGAGGCGCTAATAACCTGGAACCATGATTTGGGCACCTTCGCCACGTTCATGTTCTCGGGAATGGGCCCACAAGCGACGGAGATGAAGGTCTACTCGACCATCGGCTTCAAGGAAGCGTGGATGACAACGATTAAGAGCTGCGAGCAGCCGGCCTAGAGCGCAAGCATGCCCGCCTAAGCCCACCCCGTTGCGGTGGGCTTTTTTACGCCTATACCTCCCGCATCCGCTCGGCCAGCCCGAGCCGCCAAAGCGTAGCGCCTACATCCAGTAGCGCCATCAGCGCTTCCGGTCCCATGGCCTGACTGACCATCAGATCGGCCAGGATCGCCATCGCCCGGTCCGCGGGCAAATCTTCGTCCTCGTCACTCCCCAGGCACTCGAATGCCTGGATCACGTCGTCTACGGTCATGGCGGCTCCTGCGTGCGTTGATCCAGTCTAGGTGGCTGCCACGCAAAAAACTAAACATAGTGTTTGACCGAAACATAAACATGGTGTTTAATAACATCCATCGGCACTACACAGCGCCGCCCCGATGGAGACTGAAATGCCCCGCACCTTCACCCTGCCCGAGATGGCAGACCTGATCCGAGATCAGGCCGTCGAAGCCACGGCCGAAAAGCTCGGCATGTCCTATCAGGACGTCACCTACGCACTGCGCGTTCGCAACGAGCAGGTGCTGAGCACGTTCTGCGAATTCGTCACCGCAGGCTCGAAAGCCGCTGAGCGTCTGCACGACCTCGGCCTGCTCACCGTCGCCTGAGGATCCGCCATGACTCCGGCCGAAATCCTTAGCCACCTCTCGCCGCAAGACCGTGCCGACGCACTGGCCAGGTTCCTGCGAATCGAGAGCTTCGATTACTCGGGAATGGCGCGCGACGACCACGACATCGTCCAGCTCGGGCACTACACCGACTTGCACGATGAGCTGGTCGCAAAGGCCCGCGAGAGCCAAGAGATGGATCGCGAGTGCGCCGCCGATGCCCGCTTGATGCGCCAGGCCACGCCGAACCACCTTCTGTTCAACGGCACAGCGAGGGCAGCATGAGCACCGCTACCGACAACAACGCCTACGGCACCACCGCCGAAATGGCGTTCCTCAACCAACTGGCACGCAGCCCGGCGCGCGCGACGCTCCTGCGCAACTACATCGCCGCGGCGCCGAAGCGCACGGTGTGGGGCTCGATCGACAAGACCGCAGTCCTGCTCTACGCGCAGCAGTTGCTGAATGAAGCCGAAGGCGCTGGCCTCTCCGCTGCGAGGGCAGCGTGAAACTGAACCACTACCGCACGCACAGCATCCCGGCACCGAGCATCGTGACCGATGACTTCGGCACCGAGCACGACATGCTCACCGGCGACGGCGATTTCGGCAACCTGGACGATGCCCCTTTCGATCGCGCTGCAGGCTTTCTCGTAAGTGGATTGCAGACACCAGAAGCCTACGAACAACTGTGGGGGAACGAGGCGTGAATCCCTCAAAACGCATCACTCGCAACAACCGAGTGCTGGCCGCGCTGTTCTGGCTGGCCCTCGGCTACGCCGTGGTCGTCGTCGCCCACCAGGTGCTGGCATGAACTACGACCCCACCTCGAATCAACTGCTGGCCACCGCGAAGTGCTCGCGCGCCCGGCAGTGGGCTGGCGCCATTAGCTACGGCCTGGCCGCCGGTTGCATCTGGTACCTGACCGTCGCCATCCGCGCGGGCTTCTAAACGCTTCACCCACCCAGGAGATTTTCATGGACACGCAAATCACACCCACCGCGATCGCCATGCAGTCTGTCGAATCGTCGCAGATCTACAGCATCGGCCACGACGCCGAGTCCAGCATGCTCGCCGTCCGCTTCAAGAACAAGGCCGGCGAACCGACCTCGCTCTACCACTACCGCAACGTGAGCGCTGAGGACTTCGCGGCGTTCAGCGGCGCCGAGTCGATCGGCTCGCACTTCTACAAGCACATCAAGCCGTTCGCCGAGAAGTACCCGTACGAGCGGATCGAAGCGAAGCCGGCCGACGCCGAAACCGACACCCAGGCCGCCTAACACCGGCACACCAACCCAATCCAGGAGATCGCAAATGTCCACTGCCGTCGCTGAGCGCCCGGTCGCCAACAACCAGAGCCTCGTCGCTAAGTTTGCGGCGAAGTACAGCATCGACGCCGGCAAGTTACTGGCCACCCTGAAGGCCACGGCATTCCGCCAGAACGGTCAGCAGGAAATCAGCGACGAGCAGATGGCCGCGCTTCTGATCGTCGCCGACCAGTACGGCCTGAACCCCTTCACGAAGGAGATCTACGCCTTCCCCGACAAGGGCGGCATCGTGCCGGTGGTGGGCGTCGACGGCTGGTCGCGCATCATCAACGAGCACCCGCAGTCGGACGGCTTCGAGTTCGTCGAATCGGAGGAAACGACCACCTTCGAAGGCAAGACTGTTCCGGTCTGGATGGAGGTCCACATCTACCGCAAGGACCGCGCTCGCCCGATCAAGATCCGCGAGCGCTTTGCCGAGGTGGTACGTGCGACCATGCAGCCGTGGAAGAGCCACCCATCACGGATGATGCGCCACAAGACGCTGATTCAAGGCGCGCGCCTCGCGTACGGCTTTGCCGGCATCTACGACGAGGACGAAGCAGCGCGCATTGTCGAGCGCGACATGGGCCCGGCCGAGGTGTCCCGGCCCGCCGCAGGCACGGTCGTGAAGATGCCGCAGGCAAAGGCCAAGCAGATCGAGCAGCAGGACACCCGCACGGTCGACATGCCGATGCAGCGCATCAAGCAGCCCGCCGAAGTTGAGCAGCACCCGGCCGCCCAGCAGCAGGTACAGACGCAAGCCCAGCGCCAGCCCGCTGCAGGCGACGACATGGCCACCGATGGCGAGAAGCAATGGGTGCGCAACAAGCTCGACGGCGCGGGCATCGCCGTTCCCGATGCGCTGGAGGCTCTGGGCCTTGCCGATCTGGACACCCTCACCCGCGACGGCTTCGTGGCGCTGCAGGACTACATCAGGGAGAACTGCTGATGTCTGTCCTGCTCTTCGACGAGGCAGAACACGCCTACACGTTCGATGGCGCGCGGATCCCGAGCGTGACGCAGATCCTCGCGCCGCTGAACGACTTCAAATTCGTGGCACCGGAGGTGTTGGAGTACAAGCGCCAACTCGGCACCGCGGTCCACAAGGCGACCGAGCTCTACGACGAGGGCGACCTGGACGAATCGACGGTCGCGGATGTCGTGCGCCCCTACCTCAACGGGTGGATCCGGTTCCGCGCTGAGAAGAAATTCGAGATCCTGGGCATGGAGCACCGCGTGTTCCATCCCACCCACCGCTACGCCGGCACCTATGACCGGCTGATACACATGGACGGTGCGCGCGGGATCCTCGACATCAAGACCGGCGAGCAGTATCCGAGCTACGGCCCGCAGACAGCCGCCTACAAAAACGCCGTCGAACAGGAAACAGGCAAGCGCGTGCCTGGCCGCTACACCCTCCAGCTGCGCGACGACGGCACCTATCGCCTGCACGAGATGAAGGACCCGGACGACTGGGCCGTCTTTCTCTCTTGCCTGACTCTGCACCGCTTCCGTAACAAGCACGCCGCCTGAGCGCGGCCCTGGAGATCCTGATTATGACCAATGCAACTACCCAAGGCACYGTCGCCTACGACGCAAGCGTGGCGCTTGTCCTCGCTGGCAAGGCGCAGAAGGCGCTATCCAGCGCCGAGGCCTTCGTGATCGACAGCCCGACCATGTACGAGATCGCAAGCGACGACCTCAAGTCCGTCAAGACGCTGATGAAACAGGTCGAAGAGCAGCGCACCTCGATCACCGGTCCGCTGAACCAGGTGCTCAAGGCCGTCAACGAGCTGTTCCGCGCGCCGAAGGAATACCTGGAATCGGCCGAGTCCAAGCTGAAGGGCGCGCTGCTCACTTATGACCGCGAGCAGCAGCGCAAGGCCGAGGAAGCGCGCCGCGCCGCCGAGGAAGTTGCCCGCAAAGAGCGCGAGCGCATCGAAGCCGAGGCGCGCGAGGCACAGCGCGTGGCGCAAGAGAAAGCCGACCGGATCGCGAAGGAAGCCGCGGCGGCCGCTGCCGCTGGCGATGCCGCCAAGGCCGAGCAACTGCAAGCCCAGGCGCAGGAGACGGTCGCCGCCGGCGCACAGCAGGCGCAAGACATCGCGATGACAGCCGAATTGGTGACCGCCGCACCGGTGCCCATCGCATCGGCCGCGCCGAAGGTGTCAGGCCTGTCCACCCGCAAGAACTGGAAAGCGCGCTGCACCGACAAGATGGCGCTGATCCGCTTCGTGGCCGCGCACCCCGAGCACCAGCACCTGCTGGAGGTCAACCAGTCCGCGCTCAACCAGCTGGCCAAGGCCCAGAAGGACGCCATGCGCATCGAGGGCGTCGAGGCCTACCCGGACGAAGTCATGTCCGCGCGCGCTGCCTAAATCCCAAACCGCCACCACCACCGGAGCCACAGCAATGCTCGAACTCGAAAGCCAGCTGGTCAAGATCAAGCACATCAACACCCGCAACGAGAAGCACGGTGAAGACAACGTGCTCAGCGTGGACCTGAAGCTGCAGGCACGCGTCTCGAACGATCTGCTTGCGCAGTTCTCGCCGACGCTGAAGTCCTCGTTCTACTACAAGGACGAATCAGTGCAGGGCGACTTGGTGAGCGACGCTGCCTATTTGCCCAACCTGAAAAACCCAGCCCTCGGCGCGGTGAAGTGGGACGGCGACTGGGAGCACCAGTTGTTACGGATCCTCAGCAAGGTGCGGCCCAAGGACGACATCCTGCTCGAAGATGCCAGGGTGAACAAGCTCTCGTTCGATTTTCAGGAAGGCGGCACGGTCTTCATCAACTTCCGCGTGCAGGCGTACCCGGACGAAAAAACCACCGCCCGCATCCTCCAGCTGCTCGGCCAGGAAGTGCACATGAGCCTGAGCTTCCAAGAGCCGGAGCAGATGAAGGAAGCGGCCTGACCGATTTACGGGCGAAAGCAGATGCCGGCGGTACCGGGCAGGTGCCTGGCCCGCGGGGTTCGATTCCCTTCCGGTGCAGCGAGTAACCCACCCCTCAACGGGCGGCTGCGGCAGGACAACGCCGAGTCCCTAAATAGCGTGCGACGCCGTCTCCTGGTTGGGAACGCCGTCAGCCGCCCACCCTACTTCGAGCCTGACCATGGAAGCCATCAACAAGACCATGTACCGCGCCGACGACGGCCAGCTCTTCGAGACCGAGCAGGCCTGCGTCGATCACGAAGCGAAGATCGCCGCACGCGCAAAGCTGACCACCTACTGGCGAGTCTCGCATTCCCCGGACCTGACCGAGGGCCGAGGCTTCCAGGCGCTGACGCTGGTGGAGTGCTACGGCCCTGAAGCATGGAACGCCGAGATGTTCATGCAGGACTGGTGCTTCCGGAAACTCGGCCGCCCGGTGGAATTCGTGCAGGGCGTCTCGCCGATGCCCGCATGGCGTGTCAGCGCAATCGACGCAGCGCAGTTCCGCACCGGCGCCCAATCCAGCATCGGTTCCACGCGGATTGACGGTACGCGCCTGCGCCTGGTGCTGGCCGGCCGCCCTGCCGCCCTCGAACCCGACCCAGCGCAGGTGACCGCATGAACTGGCCCCTTCGCACCCCCGTCCGCGCCGCCGACCGGCTGAACGCCGACATCGTGGATCTTGCCGCCGACTCGTCGGCTCTGAAGCGGCAGAACGCCGAGCTGCGCCGACAACTGGCTGAGACGAAGTCGCTGCTGGCCGTGGCGCGCGAGACGAACGTCTCCCAGGCCTCCCGTCTGCTGCAGCTCGAGCGCCTGGCTCGCGCGCTCAACGATGGCGCGAAGACACGTCCGCTGCAGCCGCTGGCGCGCTGGGTGAAGTTCGGGCCCGAATCCGCATTACTGGCTTCGCTGACGAAGCCGCAACAGGATTAATGAGATGACCCCGAAATCAGTACAGATAGCGCCCCGGCTGCCCGCGATCTCGATCCCCCCCATCGTCCCGATGATCGCCGCGGTCGTGATCGTGATCGTCATGGTACCGATCGTGATCCCCGTGAGGCTCTCCGCCATAGTAGCCCCCACCGCCCCGGTGCTCGTCTCCATAGGGTGCCACAACGCAGCCGCTCAGCAGTGCAATGGAAGCGGCAAGCAGCACAAGAATGGGCTTCATAGCTCTCTCCAATTCTGTCTTAGCCTTCATTCAGGATACGCGCTGGGTTGCATGTCGGATGTAGGCGAAGCCTCCTCCTACAGCGAGGGTTTCTCCTACAACGAGGCACACGCATGATCCGCCGCGAATACACCACATTCGGCATGTGCTCCGGCCTGGGCGGCGGCGCCAAGGGCTTCAAGAAAGCAGCCTCCCAGGTGGGCAACATGATCGCGACCTGGCGCTGCTTGGGCGGCATCGACGTCGACCCGGCCGCCGCGCGCGACTTCGAGCAGCTCGTGGGCGTGCCCTGCACCGTCATGGACCTGTTCACGCGGGCCATGTACACCGCCTTCCACGGCAAAGAGCCGCCGGCGGGCTGGCGCGAGGCCACGGCCGCTGACATCCGGCGCGCCGCCAACAACGAGCACCCGCACTGCGTGTTCATCTCGTCGCCGTGCAAGGGCGCATCCGGCCTGCTGTCCGAGGCCCTGAGCCGCACGCCGAAGTACCAGGCGCTCAACGAGCTGACGCTGCGCTGCGTCTGGCTGATGTGCGAGGCCTGGAAGGACGACCCCGTCGAGCTGATCGTCTTCGAGAACGTGCCGCGGCTGGCCACGCGCGGCCGGCACCTGCTGGATCAGATCAACCAGATCCTGCGTCACTACGGCTATGCGGTGAACGAGACCACGCACGACTGCGGAGAGCTCGGCGGGCTGGCCCAGAGCCGCAAGCGCTTCCTGCTGGTGGCGCGGCACATGGAGAAGGTCCCGGCCTTCCTGTACGAGCCCGAGCTGCGACGCCTGCAGGGTGTCGGAACGGTGCTAGGTCGCATGCCGCTGCCCGGCGAGCTGACCGGCGGTCCGATGCACCGTGTTCCCTCGCTGCAGTGGAAGACCTGGGTGCGCCTGGCGTTCGTCGAAGCCGGCAGCGACTGGCGCAGCCTGAACAAGCTGGCGGTGGAGAACGGGCACCTGCGGGATTACCTGATCCTGCCGGAACGCAGGTCCGGGCACCTTGGCGTCATCGACTGGAAGGATCCAGCGGGCACCGTGGCCGGCGAGTCGCTGCCGACCAATGGCACTTTCTCGATCGCCGACCCGCGCTTCGCCAAAAGCGCGAAATGGAATGATGGCCATGCTTACGGCGTGCTGCCGTGGGACCAGCATGCAAACACCATCGCCGCGCAGCAGATGCCCGGCCAGGGCTACTACACCGTCGCCGATCCGCGCCACGCCGGCCCGGCCAAGCACAACAACGAGTTCCGGATCGTGCCGTGGGACCAGGCCGCCGGCGCGGTCACCARCGCCCATGGCACAGGACAGTGCGTCCAGGATCCGCGCGCGTCGACCGGATTCGAGGGTGCTGGCAAGTATCGGATCACCGGCTTCGACGAGCCGGCCGGCACTGTCATCGCACGCAGCGACACCGGCCAGGGGGCGTATGCCGTTGCGGACCCGCGCCCCGGTATGCGGCGCGAGCGCGGCGACCACTACCTGACCGGCGGCCACTATGGTGTGGTGGGCTGGGATCAGTCGAGTGGCGCCGTGTCGGCAGCTGCTGGCCACGACAACGGCCGCTGGTCGGTCGCTGATCCGCGCCTGCCCGCGGCGAACGACAAGCTGGTCGCGATCATCCGCGCGCTGGACGGTACGTGGCACCGCCCTTTCACCACGTTGGAACTGGCCGCGCTTCAGTCGCTGATCGAGCCCGAGGAATACCTGGAGTTGGACGGGCTCAGCGATCAGGCCTGGCGCGAGCGCATCGGCAACGCAGTGCCGCCGGACGCCGCGCGCGCGATCGCGGAGGTAATGGGCACCACCCTGCTGCTGGCCGAGACTGGCGAGACCTTCATGCTGTCGGCCATGCCGGTCTGGGTGCGGCCGGTGGCCGTGGCGCTGTCGGTGGCTCAGCCGGAGGCAGCATGACCCAACCAATGGCTCTAGGGAAGCGGGGGAAAACCGAGGTAGCCGTTCAGACGGGCGTGGTGCTCAAACGCGAAAGTCTCTTCGACCATCTCCCTGTACCGCTCGCGATCACGCACCCGTTGCTCATAGACAGCGCGGCCCAATTCAGCGTGGAGTTTGGCAACTTCGTCGCCGTGCAGCTCGGCCGTCTCTTTGAGGAATTTTTCATAATCGTCCATGCCCGACTTATCGGCGCTGGGAAGCAAACCTTGAGGCCCCTATGAGCGAGAACAGCAAAATCGAGTGGACAGATCACACCTTCAATCCCTGGGAAGGCTGCCAGAAGGTCGGGCCCCGCTGCGACCACTGCTACGCAGAGACTCGCAATGCGCGCTTCGCTGGCGGGCAGGCGGTCAATTGGGGCCCGGGCGCGCCGCGCCGGCTCACGAGCCCCGCGAACTGGCGCAAGCCGTTGGCCTGGAACGCCAACCATGATGCCTTTTTCGCCGAGCATGGCCGCCGGCAGCGCGTCTTCTGCGCCAGCCTGGCCGACGTGTTCGATAACGCGGTGGATCCGGCCTGGCGTACCGATCTGTTCGACCTGATCATGGCCACGCCGAACCTCGACTGGTTGCTGCTGACAAAGCGGATCGGCAATGTGCAGGGCATGCTCGTCGGGCCAGGAATGCCGGGCCGGTTGCCATCGAACGTCTGGCTCGGCGCGACGATCTGCAACCAGGCCGAGGCCGACCGCGACATCCCGAAGCTGCTGGACGAGCCGGCGCGCGTGCGGTTCCTGAGCATGGAGCCGCTTCTGGGGCCGGTGGACGTGTCGCGCTGGCTTGATCCAACTGGCGTCCACTGCATGGATGTTTGCGCCGATACACGGTACGTCAAAGACGATGAGGTCGAAACCTACACGGCCAACGGCGAGTGTGTGCCGCTATGCCCGGCCTGCGGGGAATCCGCAAGCTGGACGGGCTACGACGATGGAATCGACTGGGTGATCGTTGGCGGCGAGAGCGGCGCGGTCGCGCGACCTATGCATCCGGACTGGGTCACCAGCCTGCGCGACCAGTGCGCGGCGGCTGGCGTGCCGTTTCTGTTCAAGCAATGGGGCGAGCACGCGCCGAACAACCGCACGATGGCAGAGGTCGAGGCGGCCGAGCGCGGCTACACCTTCGTCCACTACAGCGCGACCCAGCCCTACCCCATTGCGGCAATGGACCGCGTCGGTAAGAAGGCCGCCGGCCGCCTGCTCGACAGCGTGCAGCACGATGGATTCCCGGAGATCGCGGCATGACGCGCCATACCACTAAATTACTTGGTCGGGTCGCCAGGAAGACCCAGGATCTTATCGAAGTCCAAGAGGGCGTCCATCGGGTCCTGAACAGCGCCCAGGCCCACCAATGCGCGTTCGACATTGATCCTCTCAAGGCTTTCGCGTGTCTCCTGAGTCAACACAGCGGCATGGAGCGCCTTGCCTTCGCCAACCTTGTCAGCAAGCTCTTTGTCGAAGAATTTTTCCTTAGTCATCGTAGCTCCCTCTGTCGGCAAACTGCTCGCACCTTGCTTGCAGGTTCATGGACCGTAGCATGTTCAAAGAACGCCCCACCCTCTTCAGGATCTGTGCGGTGGAATTTCGGAGGGATCAGCGTTGATCATCTACCCATGCTTTCGCCCATTCGATGCCTGCCGCGACGGCAAAGTCGAACGTTGCGTAGTAGCCCAGAGGCTCAGACGCCTCCAGAACGAGATGGTCCTGCTGCACGGTGCCAAATGCTTCGAACGAACCATCCGACAGTTGCTTCGCAAAGCCACGAACTGTGTAGTCCTTGTAGCTCTCAATGCCCATGGTAGCCCCCCTGTTTTGGAGAATCGTAGCATGAAGCACATGACCTCCCAGACACTTGACGGAGAGGCCGGCGCCATCCTCTCCGACTGCGAACAGTACCGCTATCGCCTCTGGCGCCAGTGGGACCGCAGCCTGCCGGCCCTGGGCTTCATCATGCTCAACCCGTCGACCGCCGACCACCAGGTCAACGACCCGACGATCACCCGATGCCTGCAGCGCGCGCTGGCCGGCCGCCGCTATGGCCGCCTGGAGGTGGTGAACCTGTTCCCCCTGCGCTCCACCGATCCAGACGGCCTGCTGGCGCACCCGGCGCCRCTGGGTCGCGAGGACACGGCCAACTGCTCAATCATGGACGCGCTGGATCGCTGCTCGCTGGTGATCTGCGCATGGGGCGCACACAAGGCGGCACCGGCGCGTGCGGCGGAGGTGTTGCGCATCGTGAGGATGTGCGGCCGTGGCGCCCTGCTGCATCACTTGGGCCTGAACCAGGACGGCAGCCCGAAGCATCCCCTGTACATCGCGGCCAAGGTACGGCCGAAGCTCTTCGCACCTTGAGCACCTTGCGGATACCCATATGGTGCGTATTCGGCATTTACCAACGTAGTGAGTAGAAGTGAAAGCAGCAGCAAAACGTATGATTGAAACAACCCGGCAGGACGGCAGGACTGGGAGAGCCAGATGGACACAAGATTGATGAGCGAGCAGGACCTGCGGGACGTCACCGGCAAGAAGCGACACAGCGCGCAAGCAGCATGGTTCAAGCTGCACTTTGGGTTGACGCCAGTGCAGCGCGCCGACGGCAGGATCATCCTGACCTGGGCAGCATTCGAGGCGCTGCAGGCGAAGCGCGCGGGGGTCCTGCCTGGCGCGGGCACCCCGGCAGCTAACCGCCCCGCCCTGATCCCCCTCAGGAAGGCGGCATGACCGGGCGCAGGAAGAAGGCAGACGGGCTGCCCAGCCGGGTCTATGTCCGCTTTGGCAGCTATCACTGGGTCAGGAACACCGACCAGAAGTGGATCAAGCTGTGCCGCTTCGACGAGGGCCAGACCCGGATGTATGAGCGGCTGGCCGAGGAGAAGCGGAAGACGGAGGTCGACGGCGACGAAGGGAGCATGTCCCGGCTCGTGGCCGTCTACATGGAGAAGACGGAAAAGGAGTATGCCGATTCGTTCCGGGCCGAGTGGCGCCGGCGCGGGGAGGATGTCCGTAAGGCTTTCAAGCGGCACAACATCGAAGAGGTTGACCCGGGCGCGGTGGAGGATTTCCTGCTGCAGAACTGGCCAGACAAGCTGCCGACCCAGACCGCCATGAAGGGCTGGCTGTCCAAGTTCTTTAGCTGGGCCGTGCGCCGCCGGCATGTGCCGCTGAATCCCTGCCGCGAGATCGAACTGAAGAAGCCGAAGGTCCGGACGACGTACATCCCGCATGGCCACTTCCTGGCCATCCGCGCGGCGCTGGCCGAGTACAAGTACAAGAAGAAGATCGGCGGCAAGGAGCAAACTATTGTGGCAAAGGTGCCGACCGGCCCGGAAATGCAGGTCTTCGTCGACCTGTGCTACCTGACATGCCAGCGTTCAACCGATATACGGCAGCTGCGCTGGAGCCAGGTGGACCGCGAAGCAGGGCTGATCCACTTCGTCCCGTCCAAGACCGAGGACAGTAGTGGCGAGGCTGTCGACTGGCCCATCACCCCGGAGATTCGCGAAGTGCTGCGCCGCGCCAAAGCGCTCCGGCAAGACGTGAAGGTGCAGGCACTGACTGACGACTTCGTGGTGATCAACAAGAAGGGAAAGGCGAAGACCGCGGCAGCGTGCCGGGATGCCTGGCGCGATGCGATCGCGCGCGCCGAGATCGGCGATGTGGACTACACGGTGAAGGACATCCGGGCCAAGGCGCTCACGGATGCGAAGAAGGCAGGCTATGACATCGACGCCCTGCAGGTGGCAGGCGCGCATACAGACCGGGCGACGACCGAGGGGTACATCAAGCAGCGTGAAGTACCTATATCGGTCGTTCGCCTGAGCCTGCCAATGTAGCTAGCGGGCTTGCATGGTCTATTGAATCTCAGCTGCCACAGAAGCTAGCAATTCTCTGAGACGCTGTTTGAAAGCACGGACTCGTTTCGCCATGTCGTCTATGGCTGCATCCGTCTCGGTCAACGTCGTGTTCGCTTGCTCGTGCGCTGCACAGAGGTCATTCATGTCCGAGATAAGCGCGTGAAATGCCTTTACATCCTCATCCGGTACGAGTAGTTGCTTCTCACTGACCGCCTCAGATGCAGCATGCAGATTTGTTATTACCTCGGTGCGAGGCATAAGATCGGCGCGTCGTTGAGGCTCAAGGGTGAGAAAAATATGAGCGCTTCGTCCTGCGGCACCCAACAACCGCTCAATCTTCTGATATGCCTCAATCCGCTGCTTCGCAACCTCAATGGCGGCCGCCTTTCGGATTTCAATCTTGAGCTTCGTTTCCTCAAGCTGCGAGGAATAGGTGAGCTTTAACGCCTCCATCTCGGCCAGAAACTGGTGCTTGATCGCCTCCGCTTCCTTTGTCACGGCAACATTAAGCTTTGCTTCGACCCATTTCTGTACCGCATGGCGGAGGAACCATGCCAGAACAAAGACCGTCAGCAGCCAGTAGTCCTGTAAAAGCTGATAAGCACTCTTCAGAGCCACAAGTTCGCTCATAGCATCTCACTCGCATCGAACGACAGGACATTGCAAAACGCAATAGAGACTTCAGAAAGCTAGTGTGCTACTTCAGCAGCGGCTGTTGCGTCGCGGAGAGGATTTTTGCTGTTGTGATCTGGCCTCGGAGCACCCGCGCGTTCACGCTGAGATATACCTGTTACGTCCCGGGCTATTTGAGGAGCGGCGTCGCGAGCTATTCGAGGTGAGACGTCGGCAATCGTCGCGGGTTGCCGGAGGCGCAGAGCAACTCCGGCGTAGCGTGAGATGGAATGAGGCGAAGTCCGAGAATCGTCGCACGATGAA
>NZ_JBFTNE010000027.1:0-103313 GCF_056397325.1 Cupriavidus sp. 05N39 | reverse complement strand
GACAAAAAGAGCGGCCGGGACCCAAACTCGCATCGCCTTAAGGCGATACTCAAACATGGGTCCCTCTTTTCCGCTCTTTTTGCCTGCCGACGAGGCGCCCCATACGGCCTGGTACACCTTGACGGCTCGCTTCGCATCGCGGGTTGGTGCGGCCCGCCCTTGGGGGCGCTCCACACGGCTACACCAGGTCGTTGATCTGGCGGTGGCGCTTTTCTCTGCGTTGCTTCGGTCCGTCAGGCTTTGCTTGTCAGGCGCGAGTTCCACATTCGCCTTTGGTCTTGGCCAGGCTGTTGCCGTTAGAGCATCGTCGCTGCAGCCTAGCCGCTTCCGCCTTTCCTGAAATGCGCTTGCAAGGCTTCAATCATCGCCGCTGCCGCTACCGAGTCTCCTCTCTCTTTCAGCCGCACCAGGCATATCTCGCGTACCAGGGAGGGTAATTGCAGGGGCCGGATCGCCAGGCTTTCTTGCTGGAACTGGAACAGCGCCAGCGCGGGCACCACCGTCACGCCGAGCCCCGCCGCTACCAGTGCGGCTACGGTGGCGAGGTGTTCTACTTCCATCACCCCGTTAAGCTTGAGCGGATGGAGCGCGGCGTCCAGGTGCTGGCGCACGCTGCTGGTACGCGAGAGCTGGATAAAGGGCAGGCCCGCAAGCGCTTGCGGGGCCACCCGCCGGCGGCGCGCCAGCGGATGGTCCGCCGGGCAAACCAGGTGGAAGCTGTCCGTCACCAGGGGCTCGATGCGCAGGTCGCCGTCCTGCGCCGGGGCGGGCGCCAGCGCGAAGTCCGCGCGGCCTCGCCGTACCAGGTCGATGCAGCCGTCCGCCAGCAGGTCGAACAGCTCGATGGCAATGCCGGGATAGCGCTGGTGGAAGGCCGCGAGGATCGGCGGCAGGTCGCCCGCGGCCAATGAGGGCAGCGCTGCAATCGAAACCCGCCCCTTGCGGCGTTCGGCGTGGTCGCGCAGTTCCGCGAAGGCGGTCTCGAAATCCGCCAGCAGGCGCGTGGCCACTTCCTCGAAGCGCCGGCCTTCCACGCTCAGTTCCACATGCCGCGTGGTGCGCTCGAACAGCCGCGTACCGGCCTGTTCCTCCAGCGTCTGGATAAGTGCGCTGAAGGCCGATTGCGACAGGTGGCAGGCCTGCGCGGCGCGCGTGAAGTTGCGGTGCGTGACCAAGGCCACGAAGGCGCGCAGGTGTTTGACCGAGAGGTTCATTGGCAGGCGCCCAATTCAGCTGAAAAAACGATAGATTAATCCAAATTATCCATTTTTTAGTTGAGGATGACACGTCTAGAATGACTTCATCGGACGTGCTCATCGGGGCTCGTACTTCTTCATCACCCAAGCTTTTCTCAGGCCATCAACGGGCTTCCATCCTATGACCGCTCCTCTGCTGATTGGCTCAGGCGCCGGCTTCTCCGGCGACCGCACCGACGCCGCCCTGCCCGTGGTGCGGTCCCTGATCGCAGCGGGCGGTCCGGCCGTGCTGATGTTCGAGACGCTGGCCGAGCGCACGCTGGCGCTGGCCCAGCTGGCGCGCCGCGGCAACCCCGCCCATGGCTATGAACCGCTGCTCGACGCGCTGCTGGCGCCCGTGCTGGGGCTGTGCCTGGCCAATGGCATTCCCATCGTCGGCAATTTCGGCGCGGCCAATCCGCATGCCGCCGCGCAGCGCGTGGGCGCACTGGCGGCGGAGCTTGGCCTGGCGCCGCCGCGGGTGGCGGTGGTGGAGGGCGACGATCTTTCGCACGAGGCCGGCCGCGCCGTCCTGCGCCAGATCGTCGGCCCTGATTTTCCCGAGGCGCGCTTCGTTTGCGCCAACGCCTACATCGGGGCGCAGGGCATTGCCGATGCGCTGGCCGCCGGCGCGCAGGTGGTGGTGTGCGGCCGCGTGGCCGATCCCGCCCTGGCGGTCGGCCCGGCCATGGCGCATTTCGGCTGGTCATGGCAGGACTGGGATCGCCTGGCGCGCGCCACCATGGCAGGCCACCTGCTCGAATGCGGGGCGCAAGTCACCGGCGGCTATTTCGCCGATCCCGGCATGAAGGACGTGCCGGATGTGCACGCCGTCGGCTATCCCATCGTGCGCCTGGATGAAGACGGCAATATCGAGGTGGGCAAGGCGGCGGATACCGGCGGCTGCGTGGACCTGCGCACGGTCAAGGAACAGTTGCTGTACGAGGTGCATGACCCTGCCGCCTATCTCACGCCCGACGTGATCGCCGATATCAGCGCGGCCACGGTCGAGCAGGTCGGCCCCGACCGCGTGGCCGTGCGCAATGTGCGCGGCCGCGAGCGGCCCGGACAACTCAAGGCCAACCTGTTCTACGAAGGCGGCTGGATCGCCGAAGGCGAGATTTCGTACGCCGGCCCCAACGCCGCGGCGCGCGCGCGCCTGGCTGCGGAGATCGTGCGCAAGCGCATGGACCTGCTGGGCCACGCGGCGCCGATCCGCTTCGACCTGATCGGCGTGCTGAGCGTGTTCGCCGACGATGGCGGCCGCCTGCTGCAACAGCCGCAAGCCGGCGAGGCGCAGGCGCGGGACGTGCGTCTGCGCGCCGCGCTGGCGCATGAGGACAAGTCCGTGGCGGAAACGCTGCTGCGCGAGGTCAATGCGCTCTATACCTGCGGACCCGCCGGCGGCGGTGGCGTGCGCACCGCGCTGCGCGCGCGCCTGAATGCCATGTCCTGCCTGGTGCCGCGCAGCGCCGTCACCGCAAGCCACACTCTGCTGCCATGAACGCCACCACCTCCAATACCGCCACGCCGGCTGCCGCTGCAGCCACCATCGCGCTTTATCAGCTTGCGCACGGACGCACGGGCGACAAGGGCGATCGCTCCAATATCAGCGTGATCGCCTACGACCCGCGCGACTTCGACCATCTCGCCGCCCATGTCACCGAAGACGCCGTGGCGGCACTGTTCAGCTACCGGCGGCCGTCTGCGGTCAGACGCTACCTGGTGCCCTCGCTGCAGGCGATGAACTTCGTCATCGACGGCGTGCTCGACGGCGGCGTCAACGATGCACTCAACCTGGACACGCACGGCAAGGCGCTGTCCTTCCTGCTGCTGCAACTGGAAATTCCCTTGCCCCCGCGCCTGGCCGGCGCCGGCTGAAACGCCGGATCCAGACCGCAAGCGACAAACCACAAACCACGTATCACAAATCAAAACGATTCGAGATTCGAACAGGAGACCCAAGATGTCCGCATACACCAAGCCCGCTTCCGTCCTGAAGGCGGTCACCGGCATCGCCGCCGCCGCGCTCGTGCTGCTGGCCGGCCCGGCGCACGCGGAGTTCCCGGACAAGCCGATCCGCTTCGTGGTGCCTTTCGCCGCCGGCAGCGCGACGGACCAGCTAGCCCGCGCGATCGGCCAGGCCATCACGCTGGATGCCAAGGTAACGGTGGTGGTCGACAACAAGCCCGGCGCCAACGGCTTTATCGCCGCCAGCGACGTGGCCAAGGCCAGCCCCGACGGCTATACCGTGCTGATCACCAGCAACACTACGCATGCGGCCAACGAGCACCTGTTCAAGAAGCTGCCTTACGATCCGGTCAAGGACTACGTTCCGGTGACAGCACTGGGCCGTGGCGGCCAGATCATGGTGGTCAACCCGCAGTTGCCGGTCAATAGCGTGGGAGACTTCATCGCGCTGGCCAGGAAGGAGCCGGGCAAGCTCAGTTTCGGCAGCGGCAGCTCGTCCTCGCGTATCGCGGGCGAGCTGTTCCAGCAGATGGCGCATGTGCAATTGCTGCACGTGCCCTACAAGAGCAATCCGCTCGCGGTCACGGATCTGCTGGGCAACCAGATCCAGATGATGATCACCGATACCGCCACCGGACTACCCCAGGTCAAGAGCGGCAAGCTCAAGGCGCTGGGCGTGTCGGGCAAGACCCGCTCGCCGCTTGCGCCCAATGTGCCGACCATCGACGAGGCGGGCGTCAAGGGTTATGAGATGAGCTACTGGTTCGCCGCCTACGCGCCGGCCAAAACGCCGCAGCCGGTGGTGGACAAGCTCAACGCGCTGATGGTAAAGGCCGCCAGGAGTGACACCGCGGCCAATTTCTACCAGTCCACCGGTACTGAAGTGTTCACCAGCACGCCGGCGGAACTGGCGAGGTTCCAGACGCAGGAATCGGCCAAGTGGGGCCGCATCATCAAGGCCGCGAACATCCAGCCCGAGTAAGCCATGCGTGCCGCCTTGCCGTGCGATCCACCTGCACGGCATGGCCTGGCAGCCAACCGCATACGGCAGCTTGCCGGGCTAGGCGCTGCGCATCGGATGTGTTGGATGGGGCGGGGCGCGCCCTAGGTCAACCTTGCTGGCGGCAGGGCCGCAGCGCCCCGGGCGCCACAGACGGGCTACCATGCCGGCACCCACTCAACTTTCGCCACGCCCCGGCCCACGGCCATGCGCGGACGTACGCAAGGCACAGCATGAACGCAACCGCCGCTTCGGGACTTCCCGGCTCCCTCGACCCCCAGGCGCTGATCCGCACCTATATCCGCGCCAAGGACGAAAACCGTCCCCACCTGATGGCGCAGGCCTTCGCCGCCGATGCCACGCTGGAGATGACGGTCAAGTCCGCGGCCATCGCCTTCCCCGCGCGCAGCGAAGGCCTGGCCGCCATCAGCGATGTGCTGGTGCGGCGCTTTGGCCAGAGCTACGACAATGTCTACACGTTTTGCCTGGCCGAAGCCCAGCCCGCAGCGGATGCGCAGCGCTATGCCTGCGACTGGCTGGTCGGCATGACCGACAAGGCCACCGGCGGCGTACGTGTGGGCTGCGGCAGCTACGCATGGGAATTCTCCGGGCCGGGCAAGCCGCGCGTGCAAGCCCTCGCCATCGTGATCGAGGCCATGGAAGTATTGCCCTCCGACACCGCGCAACCCGTGCTCGACGGCTGGCTGGCGCGGCTGCCCTATCCGTGGTGTGCTGGTGCACTCGCCTGTCAGCAGGCGCCGGCGCTGCCGCAACTGGCACCGGTGCTGTCGTATCTTCGTGCCGGCGCCGCGGACCGGTGAGGAATCCGGGCGGCGCGGGCGCCGCTCAGCGCTTGAACCCGAGCACCAGCACGCCGGCGCCCACCAGAGCGATGCCGGCCCACTCGCGCAGGCTGGGGCGTTCGCCGAGGAAGATCACGGCGAACACCGCCACCAGCAGCAGGCTGAGCTTGTCCACCGGCGCCACCTTCGAGGCATCGCCGATCTTCAGTGCCCGGAAGTAGCACACCCAGGAGGCGCCGGTGGCCAGTCCCGACAGGACCAGGAAGATCCAGGTCCGGGGCGGCAGCGCGAGCGGGTTGCTCCACTTGCCCGTCAGCACCACGAAGATGCTCAGCACCACGATGATCACCGCGGTGCGCACCAGGGTGGCGAGGTCGGAATTAATGCCCTCAAGCCCGATCTTGGCAAAGATCGCCGTCAGCGCGGCGAAAACAGCCGACAGCAATGCCCAATGAAACCAACCGGTGGAAGAAGCCATGGCGTTGCGTGTGAGGTGTTTGGCGGCCGCCTTGCGCCACTCAGGTGCGCCGGCGCTCCATGGCCACCAGCGAAGGCACGAAGCCTAGCTGGCCGAAGAAGGCCGCCTCGGACGAGCGTCCGGCGCGTAGCACCCAGGTGATGTCGGGATCGTTGCCGACGATCTGGCGCACCAGGGCGCGCCCGATGCCGCGCCGGCGATGGCTCGGTGCCACCGCGACCATCGACAGATAGCCGTTGGAGATGTCGTCGCACAAGGCACGCGCGAAACCTACGACTTCACCGTTATCCACCGCCACCACCACCCGTTGCGAGTTGGCGATCAGGCGGGCGAAGCGTTCCGTATTGGCGACCCGGTGTGCCCACCCGTTGGCCGCAAGGAGTTGTCTGGCTGCCTCGGTTTCTTCTGGCAGCAGATTGCGGATTTCCATCAGGGCTCCCCATGCAAGCACATACTGCAACTCGGCGCTGCCCTTCTTGTGGGGGGGCGTCTCGAGGCGAGTGCGGCCCGAGGCCGCGAAAGACTGCTGGCAGTGTAGCGAGCGCGCGCAGGCCCGTCAATTTGCGACAGGCCATGTTGCTACCATGCTGTGGCGGGGTATCATGGACACCATGAATGCCTCGATCTTCTCTTCCGCCCATCCGGCCGATCAGCTGGCCGAGTTCAGCGATGCCGATGCCGCGCTGGCCCGCATCCGTGAAATCTACGATGCCTCGGTCGGCGCCATCCGCGCGCGCTTCGATGCCTTTGCCAAGGGACAGCCACTGCCGTCAGCGGCACATGCCTGTTACCCCTACCTCGGCATCTCGGTCAATCTCGAAACCATGGTCACCGACAGCCGCCCATCCTGGGGCACGGTCGCCTACCCCGGCGTGTACGGCACCACGGTCACCCGGCCCGAACTGCTGGCGGACTACTACCGGGACCAGATCGAGCGCCTGATACGCTACCACCGCGTGCCCGTGGTGGTCGGCGTGAGCCGGCGCCCGATCCCGCTGCCCTTCGTCATCGAAGCCTCCACCACGGACATCAGCTACACCCAGGCGCGCGAGCTGGAAGCCTCCTTCGTGCTGCCCGAGCTGAGCCGCATCGACGATGCCATCGCCAACGGTACCTATGAGCCGGTGGCGGGCGAGGCCTGGCCGCTCTCGATGTTCCCCGGCGAGCGCGTGGACCTGGCGCTGCAGCGTCTCTACCACTACACCGGCACCGCGCCACAGCACTTCCAGCGCTTCGTGCTGTTCACCAACTACCAGCGCTACGTCGATGAATTCATCGCGCTCGGCCGCTCGCTGATGGGGGCCGAAGATGCGCAGGGCGCCGATGGCTACGTGCGCTTCGTCGAACCCGGCGACGTGATCCAGGAGCGCGGCGCGGCCGAGCCCGACGACGCCCAGCGTCCGCGCGCGCTGCCGCAGATGCCCGCCTATCACCTGGTGCGCGAGGACAAGCTCGGTGTCACGCTGGTCAATATCGGCGTGGGCCCGTCCAACGCCAAGACCATGACCGACCACCTTGCCGTGCTGCGTCCGCACTGCTGGCTGATGGTCGGCCACTGCGGCGGCCTGCGCCGCTCGCAGCAACTGGGCGACTACGTGCTGGCGCACGCCTATGTGCGCGACGATCACGTGCTCGATCATGACCTGCCGCCGTGGGTACCGGTACCTCCCATCGCCGAAATCCAGGTCGCGCTGCAGGAGGCCGTGGTGCGAGTGACGGGCTTGTCCGGCAATGAAATGAAAACCCGCATGCGCACCGGCACGGTGGTTTCCACCGACGACCGCAACTGGGAGCTGAAGTCCAAGGCGCTGTACGCCCGCTTCAACCAGTCACGTGCCATCGCCATCGACATGGAGAGCGCCACGGTCGCGGCCAACGGCTTCCGCCTGCGGGTGCCATACGGCACGCTGCTGTGCGTGTCCGACAAGCCGCTGCACGGTGAGCTCAAGCTGCGGGGCATGGCGAATGCGTTCTACCGGCAGCGGGTGAGCCAGCATATGTCGATCGGGCTGGAAGCGATTCGTATCCTGCGCGAAGGTGGTGCCGAACAATTGCACTCGCGCAAGCTGCGTAGCTTCGACGAACCGGCGTTCCGCTAGGCGGGCTTCTTCGGGAAAGCTGCAATGCAAGGGGGCCCCGTGATGCGGGGCCTTTCTTCTTGTGCCGCGCTCTCATCGACGTGCGAGCTGGCGTACGTTCGCACTGGCGGTCCATCGCATTCCCTGTTCCCGCTCACCGCGCCGTTGGCCCGCCACGCGTGTTTCACCGGATCCCTGGCGATAACCGGCTATTGCCTATTGGCGATATGCCAGTCCAGGCATAGAATCTCGCGCTTTGCCAGATGCCATTCGCCGTCATGCGGCGAATGCCGCGATTGCCCGGCATGGCATCCACCTGGCCATGCCGGTGCCGTTGCGATCTGCACCACTTCAGAACTATGACTACGAACCACCATGCGGTCGTCACGCTGGCCAGCCTGACGCTGGCAGGCTGCTTGCGTTATCCGCATGCCTCTGGCCATCTGGTTCGCACCGCGACGATTGCGGCCGGCCTTGCGGAAATGGTCGGACTGCGTGCCGAGGAGTGCGAGCGCATTCGGCTCGCCACGCCGGCGCACGACGTCGGCAAGCTCGCCATCCCGGACGCCGTGCTGCTCAAGCCCGGCAAGTTGCTTCCCGAAGAGAGACAGGTGATCGAGCGCCACGCCGAGATCGGCGCGAACCTACTTGCGGGTAGTTCGAATGCCCTGATGCGGCTCGCATCGCWGGTCGCGCATCACCACCATGAGCGCTTTGACGGCACGGGCTATCCGTGTGGGCTGGCCGGCCAGGAGATCCCGCTGGCAGCTCGCATCGTGGCGGTTGCCGATGCCTTTGACGCGATGACCGAGGCGCGTTGCTATCGCCCCTGCATGACGGACGACGATGCGCTATCCATCGTCTCGGCTGGGTCAGGCACGCAATTCGACCCGGAGGTGACGAGCGTCTTCCTCGCCAACATCCCGCAGGTCTTGCACCGCCGGCGGTCGGCGCAAGCGCTGCTCAGCGCCGGCTCCGAGATGGCCGTGGTCGCGCGCTTCTACGGCTTGAATCGCGATGCATTGCGGCAGATCCCCCGTCAGGCGAGGGCCTGACGGGGGATCTGCCGCGCGCGCCTGGAAGCCCGGTTAAAGCGTCCGAGGCGTCCGAGGCGTCCGAAGGGCTCGATGTGTTCGATGTGTTCGAGGTGTTTAGAAGCGGTAGCCCACACCCATGCTGAACAGCCACGGATCCAGGCTCACGTTCGAGACCTTGACGCCGGCCGCCTTGACGTCGCTCGACAGCCACACCTTCTTGATGTCGGCATTGAGGAACCAGTTCTTGGTGAGCTTGTAGTCCATGCCGATCTGCAAGGCAGGCGCCACGCTCCAGCTGTCGAGCGATAGCGAGTTGTTGGCAATGTCGGCGCCCCAGATCCGCGTGAAGTTCAGGCCCGCGCCCACATAGGGGCGGAAGGTACCGTTGGGGATGAAGTGATATTGCACCAGCAGCGTCGGCGGCAGGTGGGTGAAGGAACCGATCTTGTTGCCATCGAGGTAGACGTTCTGCTTCTGCGGCACGGTCAGCACCAGTTCCGCGGCGATGTGTGGTGTGAAGAAGTAGGTGACGTCGAGTTCCGGGATCCACTTGTTGTTGACGGTGATGCGGTCCGATGCGCCAACGCCGCCGATCGGGTCCGACTTGTCGGCCATGTCCAGATAGGTGGCGCGCAGGCGCACCATCCAGTTGCCCTGGGTTTCGTCGGACGCTGCCATGGCGGGCGCCGCGGCAACGCTGCCGAGCAGGGCGATGGCAGCAACAACGGTTGTGGAAAGGCGGGTGGACAGACGCTTCTTCATGATGGTTGGCTCGTGTAGTAGGGAAACTTCACGCTCAGTGTGGCGTAGGGTTCCCAGCCAAGCCTTGACCGAAAGCAAGAAGCACTGCATCGGCGGCGCGCGTGTGCATGTGCGTCGCAGCGTCGCCACAGCCGCTGTCTGGTTGTCAGGCGGGATCGTGGGCAAGCCGCCGGACTTTCGCATTTCCAATCGCGCTCCGGGGTTCTAAGGACATGCGCAAATATTCGTGGCAACCGGCACCGGCGCCCCTTACGCTGTGCACACAGTCAAGCAACGAGCATGTCGTGGGCGTCCCGCCAAGGGCGTCTTTCCGGGTGTGCCCCGTGGGGGCGGGGCACACCGGTTTTTCCTCGGTGGACCTCAGCCGGCCAGGGCTTCCTCGCGTTGCGACTGACTGGTGGCGCGCAGGTGGCGGTTCACGCCGGACACCACAGCCTTGAGCGACGCCGTGACAATATTGGCATCGATGCCGGCGCCGAAGCCGGTGGCGGAATCGCCAACACGCACTTCCACATAGCAAGCCGCGGCGGCATTAGCGCCGGACGACAGCGCGTGCTCGTGGTAATCCATCACACGTACCGGCGCATCGAGCGCGCCGGCGAAGGCGCCGACGAACGCATCGATCGGGCCGTTACCCCGGCCGCGCACGCTGACGGACTCGCCGTCGCGCAGCAATGCCACTTCGATCTCCACCTGGCCTTCGCTATCGGACACCATCTGGTGGCCCACATAGCGCAACGGCGCGGCGTGTTCGAGATACTCGCGCTGGAACAAGCCGTAGAGGTCGTCGGCGCTGGCTTCGAGCCCGCTTTCGTCGGTCATTGCCTGCACCGCGCGGCTGAACTCGATCTGCAGGCGCCGCGGCATATAGATGCCATGCACCTGTTCCAGCAGGTAGGCCATGCCGCCCTTGCCGGACTGGCTGTTGACGCGGATCACCGCGTCGTAGCTGCGGCCAAGGTCGGCCGGGTCGATCGGCAGGTAGGGCACTTCCCAGATCTCGTCAGGCTTTTGCTGGGCGAAGCCTTTGCGGATCGCGTCCTGGTGCGAGCCCGAGAACGCGGTGAAGACGAGGTCGCCCACATAGGGGTGCCGCGGATGCACCGGGAGCTGGTTGCAATGCTCCACGCAGTGGCGCACTTCGTCGATATCGGAAAAATCGAGCGCAGGGTCCACGCCCTGCGTGTAGAGATTCAGCGCCAGCGTGACCAGGTCCACATTGCCGGTACGCTCGCCGTTGCCAAACAGGCAACCTTCCACGCGATCCGCGCCGGCCATCACGGCCAGCTCGGCGGCAGCCACGGCGGTACCGCGGTCATTGTGCGGATGGACCGACAGCACGATGTCAGCGCGCCTTGCGAGATGGCGGTGCATCCATTCGACCTGGTCGGCGAAGATATTGGGCGTGCTGCATTCCACCGTGGTCGGCAGGTTCAGGATCAGGGGGCGCGCAGCGCTCGGTTGCCAGATCGCGGACACCGCATCGCAGACCTCGAGCGAGAAATCCAGTTCGGTCATGCTGAAGGTTTCCGGCGAGTATTCGTAGCTCCATGCCGTCTCGGGCATGGCATCGGTCAACGCCTTGATCAGCCGCGTGCCCTCCAGGGCGATCTCCTTGACCTCCTCGCGGCTGGCACCGAACACGATGCGGCGAAACGCGGGAGCGATGGGATTGTAGAGATGCACCACGGCGCGAGCCGCGCCGCGCACGGAATCGATGGTACGGCGGATCAGGTCCTCGCGCGCCTGCGTCAGCACCACGATGGTCACGTCATCCGGAATGCGGTCTTCCTCGATCAGCATTCGCACGAAATCGAAATCGGTCTGCGATGCCGAGGGGAACGCCACCTCGATCTGCTTCAGGCCGATCTTCACCAGTTGCTCGAAGAAACGGAGCTTGCGCTGCGGGTTCATCGGCTCGATCAGGGCCTGGTTGCCATCGCGCAGATCGGTGCTCATCCAGATCGGCGCGCGCGTGATGCGCTGGTCGGGCCAGGTGCGGTCGGCGATTTCGACGGCGATGGCGGGGCGGTACTTGGCGGCGGGGTTGCACAACATCATGACGGTTCTCCTTCCTCGCGGGAAGATGCAAGACACAATAGGCCAGAGCGCTAAAGCGCAATGGCGGAAAAAGGGTGGCGCGAGGCTGCCGAACTGCCACGAGGCACTAGGCCCGGCAACCGATCGGTAGGTCTAGCAGTAGCGAGGAGGAGAGATGCGGCGCCGATAGCGCCGGAGCGGTGCCCGGCACACGGCCTGCTGCCGGCACGCGCACGGCTGCGGCGATGCTGGAAGCATCGGCGGCCTGGCGGTGGGAGCAGGTGGCTTGGTGCATTGCGTGCGGTGCGGGAAGCGGTCCGGATGGCGCGGCTTCCGTGGTTGCGCTGATCACTTGCGTTGCATGCCTGTCGCCAGCGAAGCGGCAAGCATCTGGCAAGAGTAGTCGAGTTGACGCGCGGGCGTCAAGGGCGCCGCCGCGTCGTCTTCGGGCCTGAGCCGCAAAGGTGCGCGTTTCGCATTTCACCCTGACGGATGGCGGCGCGGGGATGAGCGCTGCCGCACATAAGCCTCGAACCCTCAACCGTATGGCTGGTACAGCAGTCCGCGCATCCTGACTAGTCTGGTAAGCGACGTGACCAGAGATTCCGCCATTTTCCCAGCTGGCGCGTCCGGAAAACGAGATTCGGCACCTGCGCCTTTGCCTTGTTCGGCATGGCCCGCGGACAGGACGCCATACGGGGGAGACATCATGACAAACACCAAGAGGTGGCCAGCATGGCTGGCCTGTGGCGCCATGGCATTGCTGGTGGCGGGTTGCGGTGGCGGGGGCGGCGGCGGAAATTCAGCCGCGCCCAGCACGGCGAGCACCGCGGCCGATACGACACCGCTGAAATACTCGGTAACGCTCACGATGACCTCGGGACAGGTGGGCGTGGGACGCAGCATTTCGATGTCAGCCTCGGTGGTGGACAGCAAGGGCACGGACGTGACCTCGTCCACCGCCTTTGCCTGGACTTCGTCAGTCGATACAGTGGCCACCGTGGTCCCTGCCGCCGCTGCAAGCGGCAGCGCCACCGTGACGGGCGTGGCGGTGGGTACGGCCACCATCCAGGTGGTCGCCAGCGTCAAGGCGGCCGACAACACCACCACGCAGTTGCCCGCACAGACCGCGACGGTGACCGTGGAGCCGGGCACCGTCAGCTACAACCTGGCGTTGTCGAATCCGGTCCTGTCGCTGGTCGACGGCCAGGTGCAGCCAGTCACGGCGAAGCTGGTCGATGGCAACGGCAACGACGTCAGCGCGGCCGTGCATGACTGGGCCTGGGCCAGTTCGATTTCCAACGTGCAAGTCAGTGCCACGCAGAACTCGGCTTCGCTCAAGGGGGTCAACAGCTCTGATACGACCGAAGCGGTCGGCACGGTCACCGTGTCGGTCACCGCGCCCAACGGCAGTCCTGTCAGCGGGCAAATGCTGGTGACGGTGCAGAAGAACACCAGCTACACGTACCAGCTCGAACTGTCGCAGGGGGGGACGCCGATCAGTACGCTGACCGTGCTCAATGGCTATCCGCAGACCTTTGGCGCCCGCGTGATCCGCAGCGACTCACATGATTCCACCGCGGACTTCGACGGCACCTGGAGCTATGCGATCGCTTCCCCGACACTGTCCGTCTCCGCGACTCCGGCCACGCGGCAAGCCGTGGTGAGCAGCAATATCGTGATTGGCAAGCCCACCGTGCAGAGCCAGTTGCTGGTGACGGCTGCAAGTTCCAAGATATCCAGTACGCCCAAGGCCAGCCTGACGGTGACGGAGCAGCCGAAATGGGCGCTGGTGTATAGCGGGCCGCAGCCCCTGAAGCTGCTGCTGTCGCTGCCGGTGCCCATTCCAGTCAGCGCCAAGCTGATGTTCTTCGGTGCGGCAAGCCCGTCCCTCAACTGCACCGGCTGGAGCTGGACCAGCAGCGCAAACGTGACGTTCGGGCCTGGCGTCGATGCCGCGCAGATCGTAGTGACGCCCCTGGCGCTTGGCGACTTCTCCGTGACGGCAACCTGCACGGCAGGCCCCGAGTTGCAGCCGATCTCAATCACGATTCCGGGAACGGTGATCTGATACGAGGGCCAGGTCTTCCTGTACGCCTTCTCGGCTTTGACGCGGCGCCCGGCATGCTTATCTGCCGGGCGTCGTTGTCATTGCCGGCGCACTGCACAAGCAAGCAGAGGTTGGCCTGGCATTCGGGAAAATACCGTAACGCGGTGGGAATCCGGCAACTGCTCGTGCATGAGAGCCTGGACCTTGGCGCAACATCGTGGAGACTGCCTGGCCCAGGCTTCCTGGCGGGTAGAGAAAGACGGCGCAGGGGGAGGGGGAAAGGAGGCGGGAAAAGCCGGGATTCAGCCCCGGCGAACCCAGGGCGTACCCGTTTCTGCGTGGACCGGCAAGAGGGTTCGCGATGGGTCTTGAGGGTATTTCAGCGCTTGGCCACGAAACGGATGACCTGCTCGCCGGCCTGTTTGCCGGGCGCCGGATGCTCGCCCTGCGCCGTGCTGGAGTCGCAGGTATTGCACCCGCCGCTGTCGCAGCCGCTGGCGCAGCCGGCCGCGGCCTGCGGTGCCAGCCATGCCACGGCGCGCTGGCGCCAGCCGTTGGCGGCGCTGCCGCCCAGGCTCGCCGCCAGCCACGCCTTGACCCGCTCGCGCGTGCGCGGCGCGTAGCGCGCCAGCACGGAGAGCGCGCAGACCAGCACGATCAACGGTACGAGCAGGGTTTCGGCGGCGTGGTAGAGGTTCATGACTGGGTGCTGCTGGTTAGCTGAACATCAGGGCGATGCGGTATGTGGCAAAGGCTGCCACGTAGCCCAGCCCCGCCAGGTAGGCGGTCGAGGCCGCCATTACCTTCCAGGAGCCGGTCTCGCGCCGGATCACCGCCAGCGTGGAGATGCACTGCGGCGCGAACACGAACCACGCCAGCAGCGACAGCGCGGTGGCGAGCGACCATTGCGCGGCGATCATCGGCGCCAGCTGGCTGGCCATGGCGTCCTCGCTGCCCGACAGGGCATAGACGGTGGCCAGCGCGCCCACGGCGACTTCGCGCGCGGCCAGGCCGGGTACCAGCGCAATGCAGATCTGCCAGTTGAAGCCCACCGGCGCGAAGACATGCTCCAGCCCGCGGCCGATCATGCCGGCGAAGCTGTAGTCGATGGCCGGGGCGGTGGCGCCGTCCGGCGGCGACGGGAAGGTGGCCAGGAACCACAGCAGCACCGTCAGCGTCAGGATCACCTTGCCCACGCGGGACAGGAAGATACGGGCACGCTCCCACAGGCCGATCGCCACGTCGCGCGCATTGGGGATGCGGTACGAGGGCAGCTCCATCAGCAGCGGGTGGTCGGTGCGGTCGCGGCGGAAATACTTCAGCACATAGGCCACCACCAGCGCGCTCACGATGCCCGCCACATAGAGCGCAAACAGCACCAGTCCCTGCAGGTTGAACAGCCCCATCACCGTGCGCGCCGGGATGAAGGCGCCTATCAGCAGCGCGTATACGGGCAGGCGCGCGGAGCAGGTCATCAGCGGCGCCACCAGGATGGTCGCGAGGCGGTCGCGCGGGTCCTGGATGGTGCGCGTGGCCATGATGCCGGGAATCGCGCAGGCAAAGCTCGACAGCAGCGGGATAAAGGAACGGCCGGACAAGCCCGCGCCCATCATCAGCCGGTCGAGCAGGAAGGCTGCGCGCGGCAGGTAGCCGGATTCTTCCAGCGTCAGGATAAAGAGGAACAGGATCAGGATCTGCGGCAGGAACACGATGACGGCGCCCAGGCCGGCAATCAGGCCATCCACCAGCAGGCTGCGCAGCATGCCTTCTGGCAGGTGGCTGCCGACGATCTCGCCGAACCAGTGCACGCCGCCCTCGAGGCCGTCCATCAGCGGCGTGGCCCATGAGAACACCGCCTGGAACATCAGGAACAGCAGCACGGCCAGGATCAGCAGCCCGAACACCGGATGCAGCAGGATGCGGTCGAGCCGGTCGTCCATGGCGGCGGTGCGCGCCGGCATCGTGACGGACGCATCCAGCAGGCGCTTGACCTCCTGGTGGACGTCCAGGTCGGAAGCGCTTTCGGCGGCGGCCTGCGGCGCCGCGGGCAGGGCGGCGTCGAGGGCGGCCAGCAGGTTGGCGGCGCCATCGCGCCTGACGGCCACCGTCGCCACCACCGGCACGCCGAGCGCGGCGGACAGCTTGTCGCGATCGATGTGGATGCCGCGCTTGGCCGCGGCGTCGCTCATATTGAGCACCAGCACCATCGGCAGGCCGAGGCGGCGCAGCTCCAGCACGAAGCGCAGGTGCAGGCGCAGGTTGGTGGCATCCACCACCGACACCAGCAGGTCGGGGCGCGGCTCGCCCGGGCGCTGCCCCAGGCAGATATCGCGCGTGATGGCTTCGTCCAGGCTGGCCGCGTGCAGGCTGTATGCGCCCGGCAGGTCGAGCACCCGCACCTGGCGCCCGGCCGGCGAAACGAAATGGCCTTCCTTGCGCTCGACGGTGACGCCCGCATAGTTGGCCACCTTCTGGCGGCTGCCGGTCAGGCGATTGAACAGGGCGGTCTTGCCGCAGTTGGGATTGCCCACCAGCGCAACGCGCAAAGCGGGACGCTGGGAAGCGGAAGTCGGGGAGGCGACAGACATATTCTTGGCAGGTGCCCGGTCAGGCAGCGGAGCGTTTGACGGCGGGCGCGTCGGGCTGCGCTGCCGGCGTGATGCTGGAGACGGAAGCGCTGACCGCTTCCACGGTAATGCGGGCCGCTTCGGCGCGGCGCAATGCAAACCGGGTAAAGCCAACCTGGGCGACAAGGGGATCCATGCCGAACGGTCCCAGTGCAATGACCTGTACAGCTTCGCCCGGCACAAAGCCGAGTTCGCGCAGGCGGCGAGCTACCGGATCGTTAGGAGAGTTGTCATCGACAGACACGATGACAGCGGCAGTGCGCCGCGCAAGGTCAGACAACCGCATGTGGCTTCCAGTCCGTTGGCGCGAGGCACGGCACGCGGTCGGCAAACTCACACCAGGGTTGGTAAATGAAAATCGTTCCTATTGTAGCCGATTTGCATGCCTGTGTTCGGCTTTCGGGCCGTTGCCATGTTGCTGCCGCAAATCTTCCGCTGGTAACGGGCATTTGCGGTTGTGGAAGCGGACATTGCCGGGGGACGGACGGCGTTGCGCGACGGGATGTTGCCCCCTGTCATAGAATGCGAGTCGGCACACACCCGGCGCTGGCCCAGGGCGGCCAAGCCACGCTAACAGGGAGCACAAGACATGATTTTCGAAATAGCGCAGTTCCAGATCAAGCCGGGTTCCGAATCGGCGTTCGAGGCGGGTGTGGCGAAGGCGGCGCCGCTCTTCAAGCGCGCCCGCGGCTGTCACGCCATGCGCTTGCTCAGGTCGATCGAGAATCCCTCGCACTACACCCTCGAAGTGAAGTGGGAGACGGTCGAGAACCATATGGTCGATTTCCGCGAATCCGAGGATTTCACCGAGTGGCGCAAGCTGGTTGGCGAATACTTCGCGGCGGCGCCCAATGTCGGGCATGCGAGCGTCGCGGTCGAAGGGTTCTGAGGCCGGCGGCAGCCGGGGATGCCCGGGCTGCCGGCGCTTTTCCCCTGCTGCAGTCCCCTGCTTCGGGAGGGGGGCGAATAACGCAATTGCGTTATTGGTGGGGGCATGGCCAGGGGGTAAGCTGTTTGCACGCTGAACACCCCGTTCCACGCGTATTTGACGTGCCACCTGCCGGTAAAGCAGGTGGCATTTTCTTCTTGTGCCGGGGCTTTCGCCATAGGGGCGCTGCGATGCCCATTCAAACCCGAAAGCACCCTGCGTGAACTGCCGCGCTGTCCTCCTGCCTCATCCCCTCACCATTTCCAGGAACCGGTCCCTCGCCGGATCATCCGGCCCGGCCTTCCACACGCAATACACCTCCGACGGCACTGTCGCCTGCGCCAGCGGCAGGAACACCGCCCCGGCCATCGCCGAGTGCTGCAATGCCGCCGGCACCACGGCAACCCCGGTGCCTTGCGACACCAGCGACACCACCGACAGCCAGTGCCGCACCTCATGCCGGATCTGCGGATAAAAGCCCTGCGCCGCGCACATCTCGAAGATCCGGTTGTAATAGTCGGGCGAAGCCTTGCGCGAGAACAGTACGAAAGGCTCGCCACGCAACTCGCCAAGCGCTACGGAGGCTTGGTTGGCCAGCGGATGGTCGTCGGGCACGCAGCACAGGAACGGCTCGCTGTGCACTAGCGAGGTGGCGAGCTCGTCCGGGACGCGGTTGGTATGGATGAAGCCGGCGTCCAGCGCATCGTGCAGCAGCGCGTCGATCTGCTCCTGCGAGTTGAGTTCGGTCAGCGCCACCTGGATGCCGGGGTAGCTGGTCTGGAACGCACGCAGGCGCTGGGGCAGGCCGCGGTACAACATTGAGCCAACGAAGCCGATGCGCAGCCGTCCCACCGCGCCGGCCTCGATCTCGCGCGCCAGCAGGCGGGCTTCCTCGGCCTGCGCAAGCAGCGCGCTGGCCGATTCCCGGAAGGCCCGGCCGGCGGCGGTCAGGCGCACGCCGCGGCTGTCGCGCTCGAACAGGCGGGCGCCCACCGAAGCTTCCAACTGCTGGATATTGAGCGACAACGGCGGCTGGGAGATCGACAGCCGGCGAGCGGCACGGCCGAAATGCAGCTCCTCGGCGAGCACAAGGAAGTAGCGCAGGTGACGGAATTCCATAGCGATACAGAAATTATATGGATCAAGCCAATTTTAGAATTAGACACGAATCGCCGGGCTTTGAATAATGCAGACAGAGCATCCGTCCGCCGCCCCGCGCGCGATGCCACGGCCCAGGGGCCACGCAGATGCCCTGCCCGCTAAAAACGGCCGGTAAAAGCACAAAACTAACAGCAAGAGACAGCAAAACCACCACACCGCGCAAGAACCGCCCGCCAGCAGCCTGGAGCGTCCGCCCAGGGGCCGGTCTGGCTTTGGACCCGGCGTCACGCGCCGGCAAACTCAGGAGACACCTCATGCAGACCAGCGCAGCGCGCCAAACTGCCACTTCCGCCACCACCGCACCCGCCGCCACGGCCACGCCAGCCCATCCGGTGCCGGACCAGCAGGGCGTCAACCTGTTTGCCAGCGATCCGGATCTTCGCGCGCTGTTGCCGCTGTATCTCCCGGCGGACCTGTTCGCCCACCTGCTGCCCCACCTCGATCGCATGGGCGCGCTGGCCGGCGGCGTGCTGGACGAACTCGCGCATATCGCCGACCAGAACAAGCCCACCTTGTCGCACCGGACCCGCACCGGCATCGATGCGCAACGCATCGACAAGCATCCCGCTTACGTGGAGCTTGAGAAGGTAGCGTTCTCCGAGTTCGGCCTGGCGGCGGCATCGCACCGCGGCGGCGTGCTCGGCTGGGACAAGCCGATGCCCGCCGCGGCCAAGTATGCGCTGACCTACCTGTTCGTGCAGGCCGAGTTCGGCCTGTGCTGCCCGCTGTCGATGACCGATTCGCTCACCCGCACGCTGCGCAAGTTCGGCGATCCGGCGGTGGTCGAGCGCTTCCTGCCCAATCTCACTACCCAGGTCTTCGAGGACCTGTACCAGGGCGCCATGTTCATGACCGAGCAGGGCGCCGGATCCGACGTGGCCGCGACCACCACGCGCGCCGCCCGCGACGCGCAGGCCGAAGGCGGCTGGCGCCTGTCGGGCGACAAGTGGTTCTGCTCCAACCCGGACGCCGCGCTGGCGATGGTGCTGGCCCGCGTCGAAGACGAGAACGGCGAGGCCGCTCCCGGCATCAAGGGCGTGTCGCTGTTCCTGCTGCCGCGCACACTGGCCGACGGCAGCGCCAATCACTATCGCATCATCCGCCTGAAGGACAAGCTCGGCACGCGCTCCATGGCCAGCGGCGAGATTCGCCTCGAAGGCGCCCATGCCTACCTGGTGGGCGAACTGGGCCGGGGCTTCGTGCAGATGGCCGACATGATCAACAACTCGCGCCTGTCCAACGGCGTGCGCGCGGCCGGGCTGATGCGCCGCGCCCTGTCCGAGGGCCAGTTCATCGCGCGCGAGCGCCGCGCCTTCGGCAAGCGCCTGCTGGACATGCCGCTGATGCGCCGCCAGCTGCTCAAGCTCGTGCTGCCCACCGAGCAGGCCCGCACCATGGTGTTCCAGACCGCCGAGGCACTGCGCCGCGCCGATGCCGGCGAGGCCGATGCTTATCCGCTGATGCGCGTGCTGACGCCGCTGATCAAGTTCCGCGCCTGCCGCGATGCGCGCAAGGTCACCGGCGACGCCATGGAAATGCGCGGCGGCTGCGGCTATATCGAGGAATGGAGCGATCCGCGCCTGGTGCGCGACGCGCATCTTGGTTCGATCTGGGAAGGCACCAGCAATATCGTCGCCCTGGATGTGCTGCGCGCGATCCGCCGCGAAGGCGCGTTGCCGGTGCTCGAAGCCCACCTGGCAGGCCTGCTGCAAGCCACGCCGATGCATTCCACGGCGCGCGCTGCGTTCACCAGGGCCGTCGCTCGTGCCAGCACGCTGGCCGACCGCGCAGCCGAAGCCGGCGCCGATGGCGATGTGCTGGCCCGCCAGGCCGCCTCGGCGCTGTACCACGTGACCAGCGCGGTCGCCATGGCCTGGGAAGCCGGCCGCATCGGCTCGGTACGGCGCATGCGCCTGGCCCAGCTGGTGCTGCTCCATCGCGTGCTGCCCCAGGATCCTCTGGCCGGCGAGGCCGAACCCTACTGGCTGGCCGACACCGTCGCGCCGCCCGACGACGGCGCCGTGAGCGCTACCGGCGAGGTGGACCAAGTCAACCTCTTCTGACGCAGTACCGCAAAACCGTAAACCGACAAGCCCCCGCGGCGCCCACCGGCGCCGCGCACGCCGCCGCAGCATCGGCTGCCCGGCGGAAGAAGACCTAAACCAGGAGACAAGCATGACCCTCTGGCAACGCATCGCGGCCATCGCCGCCTGCACCCTCTGCGTAGGCGTGGCCCCCGCGCAGGCGCAGAAGGAATTCCCGTCCAAGCCGATCATGATGATCGTGACCTACCCGCCCGGCGGCCCCACCGACGTGATGGCGCGCACCCTGGCGTCCGCGCTCAAGGGCAGCCTCGGCCAGACCGTGGTGGTGGAAAACCGCGCCGGTGCCGGCGGCAATATCGGCGCCGAAGCGGTGGCGCGTGCCGAGCCGGATGGCTACACGCTGATGTTCGGTACCTCGGCCCCGCTGGCGATCAATGTCAGCCTGTACCGCAAGATCAACTACGACCCGGTAAAGAGCTTTGCGCCGGTGATCCAGATCGGGCAGTTGCCTAACGTGCTGGTGGTCAACCCATCCGTGCCCGCCAAGAACGTGAGCGAACTGATCGCGTACGGCAAGGCGCATCCCGGCAATCTCACCTATGCCTCCTCCGGCAACGGCGCGTCCTCGCATCTCGCAGGCGTGCTGTTCAACAACATGGCCGGCACCGACTTCCGCCATATCCCCTACAAGGGCACCGGTCCCGCGCTCAACGACCTGCTTGGCGGGCAGGTCAGCATGGCGTTCACCGATGTGCTCACCGCGCTGCCCTTTATCAAGAGCGGCAAGGTGCGCGTGCTGGGCGTGACCACCAAGGGCCGTTCGCAAGCGCTGCCCGATGTGCCCACCGTGGCCGAGCAGGGCGTGCCCGGCTTCGACGTCTCGGTATTCTTCGGCGTGGTCGCGCCGGCCGGCACGCCGCCGGCGGTCATCACCCGGCTCAATCGTGCCTTTGCCGAAGCGCTGCAACAGCCCGAAGTACGCAAGACCTTGCTCGCGCAGGGTCTGGAACTCGCGCCGTCGACGACGCCGGAGCAGCTCGGCAGCTTCGTCAAGGCGGAGGTGACCAAATGGCGCGGCGTGGTGCAGAAATCGGGCGCGCAGCTGGACTGAGCAAACGGCGCCGGGGCGGCCGCGCCGCCGCCCCGGCGGTGACGCTGGCCAGGCAAGGCTATGAACGATGGCCGGTTCGGCTGTAGTATCGTTGTTTGCGAACGAGCGTGCGTTTCTGCGCACCTCATGGCATGAAGCCTGTTCGTGGGCACAACAAAGCAGCGGTGCCCGCTCCGGACTTCATGACCGTCCCTCGTTCCCGCGTTTCCTGACCGCCCCCAACCGACCCCGCCTTATATGACCGATTTATCCAAGCCCACGCCCGTCAACGAATTCGCCGGTGAGGCGCCTGGCCTGCTGTTCGCCCTGCCGATGCCGATGGCCCGCGTCTTCGGGCTGACCGGCGTGCACATCGACGCCAAAGAAGCGCGCGTGCGCATGCCCTATCACCCGGACCACACCAACAGCCGCGGCGACGTGCATGGCGGCGCGCTGGCCACCCTGCTCGACTGCACGCTGGCCTGCGTCGCGCGCGGCCACGATCCCCGGCGCTATGGCGTGGCGACGATCGACCTGTCGGTGCATTTCACGGCGCCCGGACGCGGCGAGCTGACCGCCACCGCCTGGTGCGAGCGGCGTGGCCGCTCCCTGTGCTTCGCGCGCGGCGAGATCCGCGACGAGCAGGGCGAGTTGCTGGCGCTGGCTACCGGCACCTTCAAGCTGCTCGAGCGCGCCCCCGCGGCTGCCTGAGCAGCAAACGCCAATCGTCAACCGTCAACCACCGCCAACCGCCGCCAACCACCGCAGCTACGGAAACCCATCTCATGAGCAAACTCCCTGCATCCCCCGGCGCCCTCGCCGGCATCCGCGTGGTCGATCTCTCCCGCATCCTGGGTGGCCCGTTCTGCGGCCAGATCCTCGGCGACCATGGTGCCGACGTGCTCAAGATCGAACCGCCCCAGGGCGACGACACGCGCACCTGGGGGCCTCCGTTCAAGGATGGCGTGGCCTCGTACTACTTCGGGCTCAATCGCAACAAGCGCGTGATGCGCCTGGACCTCACCACCGATGCAGACCGCGAAGTGCTGCTCGCCTTGCTGGCGGATGCCGACGTGCTGGTCGAGAACTTCAAGACCGGCACGCTGGAAAAGTGGGGCCTGGGCTTTGACGCGCTGTCGGCGCGCTTCCCGCGCCTGGTGCACTGCCGGGTCTCGGGCTTTGGCGCCGATGGCCCGCTGGGCGGCTTGCCCGGCTACGACGCGGCGATCCAGGCCATGGCTGGCATCATGAGCATCAACGGCGAAGCCGGCGGCGATCCGCTGCGCGTGGGTTTGCCGGTGGTGGATATGGTGACCGGGCTGAATGCCGCGCTGGGCGTGCTGCTGGCGCTGCAGGAGCGCGAGCGCAGCGGACGCGGCCAGTTCGTCGAGGCGGCGCTGTACGACTCGGGACTGTCGCTGCTGCACCCGCATGCCGCGAACTGGTTCATGAACGGCAAGGAGCCCACCCGCACCGGGAACGCACACCCGAATATCTATCCCTACGACACCGTCGCCACCGCCACCGATCCGATCTTCCTCGCGGTCGGCAACGACCGGCAGTTCCGCATCCTGTGCGAGTACCTGGACCTGGCCGCGCTGGCCGACGACGAACGCTACGCCACGGCAGGCGCGCGTTCGGTCAACCGTGCCTTGCTGAAGGTGGAGCTGGAAGCCCGCATGGGCAAGCTGGATGGGAAGGTGCTGGCCGATACGCTGGTGGCTGCCGGCGTGCCGTGCGCGCCGGTGCTGTCGGTGGCCGACGCCTTGCAGCATCCGCACACCGCTCACCGCGAGATGGTGGTGGAGATGGCGGATGGTTACAAGGGACTGGGCGCGCCCATCAAGCTGAGCCGCACGCCGGCCACCTACCGCTACGCGCCGCTGGCCGAGGGCGATCAGTTCCTGCCGCGCGACGCCGCCAACGATAGCGAGTAACGTCGCCGCGCCCGCCGCGCATTGCACGCGGCAGGCGCCGGTGCCCGCTCAGTGCGGCACCATGCCCGTGAACACGTAAGCCTGCAGCACGGTGATGATGCCCACGATCACCGCGAACAGCAGGCTGTGCTTCACGGTGAAGCGGAACAACTCCGATTCCTTGCCCACCAGCCCGGTCGCCGCGCAAGCCACCGCGATCGATTGCGGCGAGATCATCTTGCCGGTCACGCCGCCGGTGGTGTTGGCCGCCACCAGCAGCGTGTCGGACACGCCGATCTGGTGCGCGGTGGTGCTCTGCAGCGAGCAGAACAGCGCATTGGACGACGTATCCGAACCGGTCAGGAACACGCCCAGCCAGCCCAGGAAGGGCGAGAAGAACGGAAAGGCCGCGCCGGTGCCGGCCAGCAGCAACGCCAGCGTCGACGACATGCCCGAGTAGTTCGCGACGAACGCAAACGCCAGCACCAGCCCGATCGACAGGATCGGGCGGCGCAGTTCCGCCAGCGTCTCGCCGAAGGTGGCCAGCGCATCGCGCGGCTTCATGCGCAGCAGCACGGCGGAGATCAGCGCGGTCAGCAGGATGGCAGTGCCCACCGCCGATACCAGGTCCAGCTTGAGCACTGCCTCGTAGGCCTTGGGCTGCGCCACGATCGGCGCGGCCTTGATCACCAGCTGGTCCAGCGCCGGCACATGGAACTTCAGCACCCATCCGGCCAGCGCGCCGTTGCCGGCGAACAGCGCCTTGAACGGTTGCAGGCTCCACACGGTAACGATGGCGGTGAGGATGCCGAACGGCGCCCAGGCGCGCACGGTCTGCGCCACGGTATAGGGCGAGGCGCGGCGATTGTCGCCCGCACCGTTGCCGACGGCACCGGCGCCAGCGGCGAGCCCGCTGCCCATGCGCGCCAGCGCGGCGGCACCGCCGCTGCCGGTCGCCACCGCGCCGCCGGCACGCTGGCTTGCGCGCTTCGGCTGCCACACCTTCAGGAACAGCGTCAGCGACACCAGGCTTACCAGCGCCGAGGTGATGTCAGGCAACTCGGGCCCGATGTGGTTCGAGGTGAAATACTGCGTCACCGAAAAGCTGGCGCCGGTCACCAGCGCTGCCGGCCACGTCTCTTTCACGCCGCGCTTGCCGTCCATGATGAATACCAGCCAGAACGGCACCGCCAGCGACAGCAGCGGCAATTGCCGGCCCGCCATCGCGCCGATGTGCATGGCGTCGATGCCGGTCACCTGGCCCGCCACGATGATGGGAATGCCCATGGCGCCGAAGGCCACCGGGGCCGTATTGGCGATCAGGCACAGGCCCGCCGCATAGAGCGGGTTGAAGCCCAGCCCCACCAGCAGCGCCGCGGTGATCGCCACCGGCGCGCCGAATCCCGCGGCGCCTTCCAGGAAGGCGCCGAAGGCGAAGCCGATCAGCAGCATCTGCAGGCGCTGGTCATCGGTGATGGCCAGCACGGATGCGCGGATGATGTCGAACTGCCCGGTCTTTACCACGATCTTGTAGAGGAACACCGCGGTCACGATGATCCACGCGATTGGCCACAGGCCGTAGGCAAAGCCGAAGCCCGCGGCGGCCAGCGCTTGCGGCACGGGCATGCCGTAGGCGAAGATCGCCACGCCTAGCGCGAGCAGTAGCGTGATGGCTGCCGCCACGTGGCCCTTCATGCGGAGCACCGCAAGGGCGAGGAAGAAGAAGAGGATGGGTAGCGCGGCTGCTAGCGCGGACAGCCATAGGCTGCCTAGCGGTGTGTAGATCTGGGTCCAGGGTTGCACGGTGGGTCTCCTCCGGGGATTGCGTTTGGATGAATTTGCTTTGGGGCGTTTTGGTGCTTGCGTTTGTTTTTTGTTGGCTTGGGGCATCACTGACATCTTCTGCAACTGACTGACTGCCTGACTGGCAAGGTCAAAGGCTTAAAGTCAAAAGCAGTTTCACCCCCCTGCGGGGGGCGACCTACTTTCTTGTCTTGCCAAGAAAGTAGGCAAAGAAGGCGCCCCATACGGCCTGGTACACCTTCACGGCTCGCTTCGCATCGCGCTGGGGTGTGGCCCGCGGGCGGGCCTACACATCGAATCCGCGCGCTTTCGTTGTGTTTGTTCCCGGTGCCGGCCTACTCTGCCTGTCCACGCTCGCGCAGCAAGTCCGACAGACTGCGCGGCGCTGGCGTAAGCGGCGCGCGGTGCCGTGTCCAGCCAAGCTGGCGCGAAGGCGTAAGCGCACGCAGCCGCGTTGCGGCCCAGCGGAACAGTCGGTAGGTGAAGGGATGTGCGAAGGCTCCGCTCCAGAAGCGCCAGACCAGGTGTTCGCTGCGGCTGAATTTCGCCCCCTGGCCTCGCAGCGGATGCGCTACCTGTTCGTCCGGATCGCGGTTGGCTTCGGTGCGCAGGCGGACCAGTAATTGCGGGATGGGGATGCGCACCGGGCACACTTCGCCGCAGGCGCCGCACAGGCTGGAGGCGGTGGCGAGATCGGCGGTGGCGTCGAGCCCGAGCAGGTGCGGCGAGATGATCTTGCCGATCGGGCCGGGGTAGGTGGTGCCGTAGGCATGGCCGCCAATGCGCGTGTACACCGGGCAGTGGTTCATGCACGCGCCGCAGCGGATGCATTGCAGCGTGGCGCGCAGTTGCTCGTCGGCGTAGGCCTGGCTGCGGCCATTGTCGAGCAGCACCAGGTGTACCTCGCGCGGGCCGTCGCGCTCGCCGGCGCGGCGCGGGCCGGAGATCAGGTTGAAGTAGGTGGTGATGGCCTGGCCGGTGGCCGAGCGCGTCAGCAGGCTGGCCAGCGGCACGATGTGCTCCAGGCGGGCCACCACCTTCTCCATGCCCATGATGGCGATATGCACGTCGGGCACGGTGGTGGAGAGGCGGCCATTGCCTTCGTTCTCCACCAGCCACAGCGTGCCGGTGTCGGCCGCGGCGAAGTTCACGCCGGACAGGCCGATATCGGCGTTGACAAATTCCTGCCGCAGCGCGCGCCGGCCGGTCTGGATCAGTTCGTCCACGTCCTCGGTGTAAGGCGTGCCGGGGATGTGCCGCTCGAACAGTTCGGCGATGTCGCCGCGCGTCTTGTGGATGGCGGGCATCACGATGTGCGACGGCTTCTCGCCGGCGAGCTGCACGATGTACTCGCCCATGTCGGACTCGATGCAGTCGATGCCGCGCTCGGCCAGGTAATGGTTCAGCTCGATTTCCTCGCTGGCCATCGACTTGCCCTTGATCACCCGCCGCGCCTGGCGTGCCTGCGCGATGCGGTGCACGATGGCGTTGGCTTCATCCGCGGTCTCGGCCCAGTGCACCTGCACGCCGGCTGCCGTGAGCTTGTCTTCGAGCTGCACCAGCAGGTCGGGCAGGCGCGACAGGGCGTGCTGGCGCACCGCTTCGCCCAGGTCGCGCAACTGTTCGAGTTCGTCGCCGTCGGGGAACTGCACCGAGCGCTTGGCCTGCAGGAAATCCATGGCGCCACGGAAGCTGCTGCGCAGCTTGGGGTCATCCAGCGCGGCGCGCGAGCGCGCCTTGAAGTCGGCGGCGGGGACGAAATGCAGGGGCGCGGCGCCTGCGGTGCCGGAGGTGTTCGGCGTACTCATTGGGCGGCTCCCGTTGCATCGCTGCGAGTGACGATGATCACCCACAGTTCGCGCGGACCATGCGCGCCGTAGGCCAGCGTCTGCTGGATATCGGAGGTTTTGGATGGTCCGGACACCAGCACCAGGTTGGTTGGCATCCCAGCGCTCCAGCGTTCGGCACGCGCGGCGGCATGCAGGTCGGGATGCAGGGTGTCGGCGTAGACCAGCGCGATATGCAGCGGCGGTACCAGCGAGACGGTGCGCGGCGTTTGCGCGTCGGGCGCCAGGATCAGCGTGCCGGTGCCGGCAATGCCGGAACGCGCGACGGTAAAGCCCGCGTCCACGGAGTCGAAGAGCTCGGATTTCCAGGCTTCGATGGGGCGGTCGTAGGCGATGGCCGCCACCGGGGCGTGCAGGGCACGCACAAGCGCTGCGCCTTCCGCGCCAGCAGGGTCCAGTAGCAGGCGCCGCACGCCGGCTGCGGCGAGCTTGTCTGCAAGTTGCGCGGGCCAGGCGTCGGCACTCGCGCACCAGGCTTGCGCGTGCGAAGCGCCCAGCGCGGCCTGCATGGCTTGCGCCAGTTCGATCGGGGTGGCAGGCACGGCGGATGCCGCCTCGCGGCGCGCCTGATAGTGCGCGTCGATGCTTGCGTCCAGCATGCTGGCATCGCTCGCGGCGGCCGGCGCTGCCGCGCGCAGCCTGCCCAGCATGCGCTCACGGGCATTCAGTGCGTTCATGCTTGGCCCCCGGTACGCCGCCACAGGAAGGTAGCGAGATGTTCCACCGGGAGCGCCGCGCCCTGGTGCCGGGCCGCATGCCCGATATTGAGCAGGCAGCCGCAGTCGGCGGAAACCAGCCGGTCGCAGCCGGTGGCGCAGGCCGAGGCGATCTTGTCCTGCACCATGGCACCGGAGATATCGGGATGCTTGAGCGAGAAGGTGCCGCCAAAGCCGCAGCATTCGGATTCGCGCTGGTGCTCGGCGCGCGTTACGCCGGGCAGGGCGTCGACCAGGGCTACGCCATGCTCGCGCGTACCCATTTCTCGACGCGCGGCGCAGGAGGTGTGCAGCACCACTGTTTCGGGCGGTTGCCCGGCCACGCCACTGACATCGAAGCGTACCTTCAGCACGTGCAGCAGGAATTCGCTTAGTTCGAACACGCGCTCGGCCAGTTCGCGCGCCTTGGGGCCCGCCACCGGGTCATGCTCGAACAGTTGGGGCCAGTGGTGCCGCATCATCCCGGCGCATGAGCCCGAGGGCACGATGACCGGCCACGGTTCGGCGAAGAGGTCCAACTGGGCCAGCGCTACCGTGTGCGCCTGCTCCGGGTTGCCGCTGCTGTATGCCGGCTGGCCGCAGCAGCTCTGGCCGCGCGGGAAGTGCACGGTCAGCCCTTCGCGCTCCATCAGGCGCACCGCATCCAGCCCGGCTTGGGGCACGAACAGGTCAACCAGGCAGGTGGCGAACAGGTAGACCTGTGCCGGGGCAGGGGGGTAGCGCCTTTGCTTCATGTCTCGCTCCGTGGGGCGGCTGCCTTGCTGTCAGGTCGGCCGGTGTTTGGGCGCATAATTCCGCGAGACGCGCGCCAGTTCAAATTGGTTGGACCAGGTGGATGCGCAGGGCGATTTCGGAGCTGGGGATGGCGGCGGGCATGCAGGCGCGGGGGCGCGTGGAAGAGGTCATGCGGAAACTGGAAACGGCCATGCTGGACGGCACCTGGCCGGCTGGCGCGCGCCTGCCCGCGGAGCGCCTGCTGGCGGCGCAGTACGGCGTGGCCCGCAACACCATCCGCGAGGCGATCCAGCGCCTGGCCGCGCGCGGGCTGCTGCAGAGCCGGCAGGGCGCCGGCGTGTTCGTCACCGACCAGTTGCGTACCGGGATGGCCTCGCCGTGGCGCCAGCTGGTGGCCGACCACCCCGTGCTGCGCGACGATATCCTGGAGTTCCGGCGCGTGCTGGAGGGCGCCACGGCCTATTTTGCCGCGCTGCGCGCCGATGCCGCCGATCTCAAGCGCATCCGCGGCCTGCTGCGCGCGCTGGAAACCTCCCGCGAGCAGGACGACAAGGCCGCCGAGGCCGAGGCGGATGCCAGGCTGCACGAGGCCATTGCCCAGGCCTCGCACAACACCATGTTCCTGCACCTGCATACCAGCGTGATCGGCATGCTGCGCGAACACATCACCATCAATGGCACCGGCCTGCGCGTGCAGGACGAGGACGCCTCGGCGCTATTGCTGCTGCAGCACCGCACGCTGTGCGAGGCGATCTGCGCGCGCCGGCCCGAGGAGGCGCGCACCGCCATGCAGACGCATATCGATTTTGTGCGCAGCCGGGTGGAAGAGGGTGGGGGTGGGGTCTAGGGTGGATTGGTCCAACCAGGGTGGGGAGCCTGGCGACTTGCGCCCTACTCGGCGCATCTTCGGCACGCGAGACAGCGCCGCGCGGCCCTCCCGATTTACCCTAGGTCTTCGGGACATCGGGGCGGCGGCGCGGCGCGAGCCGGCCAGGCCGCCGGCTCAGACCAGTCCCGCGTTGGACAGCTCGCGCTTCAGGTAGGCGTAGTAGATCGGCCCGGCAATCACGCCGGGGATGCCGTACAGCGATTCCATCAGCAGCATCACCGTCAGTAGCTCCCAGGCGGCGGCATTGATGCGCGCGCCGATGATGCGCGCGTTCAGGAAGTATTCGAACTTGTGGATCACCACCAGGTAGAACAGCGAAGCGATCGCCATCGGCAGCGAGATCGACAGCGAGGCCACCACGATGAAGGTGTTCGATATCAAATTGCCCAGCACCGGCAGCAGCCCGACCAGGAAGGTGAGCGCCACCAGCGTCTTGGTCAGCGGCAGGTGCACGCCGAACAGCGGCAACACCACCAGCAGGTAGACCGCCGTCAGCACGGTGTTGATCAGCGAGATCTGCACCTGGGCGAAGATGAACTGCGAGAAGGCCAGTTGCAGGTTGCGGGCGCGTTCCACCAGCGCCGTGGCCAGCGGCCTGCGGTTGGGCTTGGAGATGRCGCGGTACAGGGCGACCATGGCGCCGATCACGAAGCCGATCAGGATGTGCGCCAGGGTGCGCAGCACTTCGGCGCCCAGCTTTTGAGCCATCTGCGCGTGCTCGCGCAGCCAGTCGATCAGTGTGTTGGCGAGTTCGTCCACCCCGCGCGGCAGCGCGTCGCTGACCCATACCGGCAACTGGGCCCGGGACTTGTCGATGATGTCGGCGGTGCGGATCAGCAGGGTGTCCAGGGTATTGCCGTCGCCGCTGACGAAGCGTACGACTGCCCAGCCTCCCAGCGTCAGTCCCAGCAAGGTGACCGCCGACAGGATAGCCACTGCCAGGGCGTCGTGACGCTGGTGCAGGCGCACCAGCTTGGGGGCCAGCACGTCCACCAGGGAGTACAGCAGCAGGCCGGCCAGCAGGGCTGCCACCAGGTTGGCCTGCATCACTGTCCAGAGCGCCAGGGCGGTCAGGATATAGGCGGCCGTGCCGATGCTGAACCACTTTGCTTCCGGCAGGCGGGGCAAGTGTGGCGGATCGGGTTGATTCATAGGTCTCCTGCTTGGGGGGGGCCGTGGGACGGCCGGGCGTCTGTGGATTGTACGGCGCTTGATTGGGGGGTGGGGGATTGGGGTGTTGCTGGGGGGAGTATTGAGGGGCGTTGGGGGCTGGCTGCGGGCTACTCAAACATGGCCCCCTCTTTTCCGCTCTTTTTGCCTGCCGACGAGGCGCCCCATACGGCCTGGTACACCTTCACGGCTCGCTTCGCATCGCGTGGGGGGCTCGCTTCGCATTGCCTGGGGGCTTGCGGTCGGCGTTGTCTAGTTCGGGCGGCTTTGCCCGGTTGGTCCGCGCAGGGCCGCCGATGGCAGTTCGCCGAACATGCGGCGGTAGTCCTGGGCGAACTGCGACAGGTGATGGAAGCCCCAGGCTCCAGCTATGTCGGAAACGGTGCGGTGGCCGTTGCCGGACTTGAGGTCGCGGCGTACGCCGTTCAGGCGCAGGGCGCGCAGGTAGGCGGCGGGTGACATGCCGGCTACGTCTTCAAAGCAGTATTGCAGCGCGCGCCGGCTCAGGTGGAAATGCCGGCACAGGTCCGGCACGGTGATGGGGTCCGCGGCATGGGCCAGCAGGTAGTCGCGGATGCGCTGTACGGTGCGTTGGCGGTTGACGTGCGTGACGGTGGCGCGTTGCGCGCTGTCGCTGGATGCCATCAGCAGGGTCACCAGGCTGCCCAGCAGCCGTTCCTGCAGGTCGCGGCAGAACAGCGCCGGGTCGGCCCGGTCGGCTACATCCATCGCGTGGTGGCCCGCAGCTTCGGAAAGAATCTCCATCAGCGCGCGGCACAGCCGTGCGCGTGCCCACGGCTGGACCGACAGCACCTCGCGCTGGCCGAGCACGCTGGCCGGGTCGCGATGCTCTACTTCCTCCATGTAGCGGGCGAACTCGGCGGTCTCCACCACGATGCCGAAGATGCCGAAATCCTCCGGCGTGCGCAGTTCGAACTCGGTGCCTCCGGGCCGCACGGCAATGGCCGTGGGCGCGATGGCAATCCCGCCCACCGTGGCCGGGGCCTGGACCGAGGGCAGCGGCACGCCGAACCACATCGCGTCGGGCCAGGCCATGCACGACTGCCGCAGGCTGCGGTTGGTGCGCTCGATAAATACCTGCGCATGCGGCAGCCATAGCTCACGGACCTCGCCGGCGAAGTGGCCGGGAGAGAGCTGGTCGTAGGTCTGGGTCCAGCGCGACAGGTTGCTGGCGTGCTCGTCGGCATCGTGCGCGGCGGTGACGCGGAAGATGCCGTGGCGGCCGGCGCTAGTGTTGCTGTCGGTGCTGCGATCGAACGTAGCGCTCATGGCGAAGATGGGGGCATTCGGTGCAAAGCGTCTCTCCCGCAAGTTTCATTCCAGCGTCGGGATGCAGCATCCGTTGCGCCGGCGCCCTTGCCTGCTGTCTTTGCACGGGTCCAAGGCAATGCTGCCAATTTTCGATAACGCTGCCCGCACGGTTTTGGCGATGATGCCGGAAATGCCACCGCCAAGGCAATGCACCGCGGTGGCAAACCGCCCCGGAGAAACCCTAGCCATGTCCAGCCAGCCCCACGCATCGCCGCTCTCGTCCTCCCCTTCGTCCGGTGGCGCCAAGACCCTGACGCAGACGCTGGGCACCGTACAGCTCTGGGGCATCGCCGTGGGGCTGGTGATCTCGGGCGAGTACTTCGGCTGGAGCTTCGGCTGGGCCAGCGCCGGCACGCTCGGCTTCATGGTCACGGCGGTGGCGGTGGCGACCATGTACGCCACCTTCATCTTCAGCTTCACCGAGCTGATCACCAGCATCCCGCATGCCGGCGGGCCTTTCGCCTATGCGTATCGCGCGTTCGGGCCTGGCGCGGGCTATCTCGCGGGGCTGGCTACGCTGATCGAGTTCGTGTTCGCGCCGCCGGCCATTTCGCTGGCCATCGGCGCCTACCTCAATGTGCAGTTTCCGGGGCTCGATCCCAAGATGGCCGCGGTGGGCGCCTATATTGTGTTCATGGGACTCAATATCATCGGTGTGCGCATTGCGGCCACCTTCGAGCTGGTGGTGACGCTGTTTGCCATCTTCGAGCTGCTGGTCTTCATGGGCGTGCGGGCCGTGGGCTATGCGCACTACCACTGGCGCGGGCGGCACCAGGGCGCGCACTGCGACCTGGCCCGCAGCGGGCCGCAGGTGCCGGCTCCCGTGGCCGCCCCCGCCGACTGAGACGCACTATGGCCTTCACCCACACCGTTGCCTCGCGGCGCCATCTCTTCGCCGATCTCAAGGCCCTGCTCGCCAAGGCCAGCCCCGCACGCTCGGGCGACTACCTGGCGGGGCTGGCGGCCGCCAGCGAGGAAGAACGCATGGCCGCGCGCATGGCGCTGGCCGAGGTGCCGCTGGCGCATTTCCTGAACGAAGCGCTGGTGCCATACGAAGAGGACGAAGTCACGCGCCTGATCGTCGACCGCCATGACGCGCACGCCTTCCGCGAGATCGCGTCCCTCACCGTAGGCGACTTCCGCAACTGGCTGTTGCTGCACGAGACCGATTCCGCCGTGCTGGCCCGCGTGGCGCCGGGCGTTACGCCCGAGATGGCCGCCGCCGTGAGCAAGCTGATGCGCAACCAGGACCTGGTCGCGGTGGCGCGCAAGTGTCGCGTGGTCACGCGTTTCCGCAACACCATCGGCCTGCCCGGCAGGCTCTCGGTGCGGTTGCAGCCCAATCATCCCACCGACGATGCCCGCGGCATTGCCGCATCGATGATCGATGGCCTGCTGTATGGCTGCGGCGATGCCACCATCGGCATCAACCCGGCTACCGACAATCTCGGTGCCATCGTCACCCTCATGCGCCTGATCGACGACCTGCGCCGCCGCTACGACGTGCCCACGCAGTCATGCGTGCTGACCCACGTCACCAATACCTTGCGCGCCATCGAGCAGGGCGCCCCGGTGGACCTGGTGTTCCAGTCGGTGGCCGGCAGCGAGCGTGCCAACGCGGGCTTCGGCATCAGCCTGGCGCTGCTGGCCGAGGCGCATGACGCCGCGCAGAGCCTGGGGCGCGGCACGGTGGGCAACAACGTGATGTACTTCGAGACCGGCCAGGGCAGCGCGCTATCCGCCAACGCGCATCACGGCGTGGACCAGCAGACCATGGAAACCCGCGCCTATGCGGTGGCGCGCGAGTTCTCGCCGCTGCTGGTGAATACGGTGGTGGGCTTTATCGGCCCGGAATATCTCTACGACGGCAAGCAGATCATCCGCGCCGGGCTGGAGGACCACTTCTGCGGCAAGCTGCTCGGCGTGCCGATGGGCTGCGACGTCTGCTACACCAACCATGCCGAGGCCGACCAGGATGACATGGACACGCTGCTGACGCTGTTCGGCGTGGCGGGCATCAACTTCATCATGGGCGTGCCCGGCGCCGACGACATCATGCTGAACTACCAGAGCACCTCCTTCCACGACGCGCTCTACCTGCGCGACACGCTGGGCCTGCGGCCCGCGCCGGAGTTCGAGGCCTGGCTGCAGGCGATGGGCATCTTCGGCGAGGACGGGCGGCTGCTTGAACTCGCCGAGCGCCAGCCGCTGCTGCAGCTTGCCCACGGTTTGTGAGACATCGCCAGCCATGAGCCGCAAACTGATCCAGGACAACCCGTGGCAGCGCCTGCGCCAGTTCACTGCCGCGCGCATCGCGCTGGGCCGTGCCGGCCACAGCCAGACCACGGAGGCCGTGCTCGCCTTCGGGCTGGCGCACGCGCAGGCGCGCGACGCCGTGCATCTGCCGCTGGCGCGCGCGGCCATCGAGCAGGCCCTGCGCGACGCGGGTCTTGGCTGCGTGCCTGTGCACAGTGCCGCGCCAGACCGTCAGCACTACCTGCGCCGCCCCGACCTGGGCAGGCAGCTTGATGACGACAGCCGCACACGGCTGGCGCAGGCCAGGCCCGCCGAAAAGCCTGACGTGGTGTTCGTGATCGCCGACGGCCTTTCCGCGCTGGCCGCCGAGCGCCACGGCGTGGCCCTGTTGCTGGCCGTGCGCGAACGCCTGCCGGACTGGCGCATCGGGCCGGTGGTGGTGGCCGAGCAATCGCGCGTGGCGTTGGGCGACGAGGCCGGGCACCTGCTCGGCGCGCGCCAGGTGGTGATGCTGATCGGCGAGCGGCCCGGGCTGAGTTCGCCGGACAGTCTCGGCATCTATCTCACGCATGACCCGCGGCCCGGGCGCAGCGACGCCGAGCGCAACTGCATCTCCAATGTGCGGCCGGAAGGGCTGCCCTACGCACAGGCCGCCGACAAGCTCGCCTTCCTGCTGCGCGGCGCGCTGGCGCTGGGGCGCAGCGGCGTGGACCTGAAGGACGACAGCGAGCACGCGGCGTTGCCCGAGGCAGCGCCGGGCACGCTGCCTGCGTCCGGCGCAAAGACTGACTGAGGCCGTGGTGAGCGCAGTCGGCACCGCGCTCACCGGACAGCCTCGCCATCCGGCCTGTCTGCGGCCGAACCTTCACCTTTTACGCCGGTCCTATGGCAACCCGGCCAGCCGAGCGCTCGCGACCGCGCATTCGACGGTAATACGCAGGGGGCCTGATCCAATCCCTGCCAGGCACGGCCCCGCGCCTGCTTGCTCCGATCTCCTGGTCGTTTATCGCGAGGAGTTTCTCGCGCCTCTGGGCATGAGCGCCAATGCGCTCGCCGTGGCACTGCATGTGACCGCAGCCCGCATCAACGACATCGTGCGCGAGCTTCGGGGGATTACGCCGGACACCGCTCTCCGGCTGGTGCGCCACTTCGGCGGCGACGCTGAATCCCGTTTGGCGACATTGCGCCTTCCTCAATCCGGATCAAACACCCGCCCTGGGCTGAGGATGTTGTGTGGATCCAGCGAGCGCTTGAGCAGGCGCATCAATCCCAGTTCCTCCGGCGTGCGCGAGCAGTGCAGGTAGGGCTTCTTGTGAAAGCCGATGCCGTGCTCGGCAGAGACGCTGCCCTTGAACTCCCGCACCACGCCGTACATCACGTCGGAGATCTCGTGCTCCGGGAAGTCTGCGTCGGTAGYGCCCGGCAGGTACACGCTGACGTGCAGGTTGCTGTCGCCCACGTGACCGAAATTGACCAGTTCCGCATGCGGCCACACGGCCAGCATGCGTGCGCGCAGCGTGTCGGCGAATTCGCCGATGCGGCCGATCGGCAGGCTCACGTCGTAGGCGGCATTGGGCGCCCACATCACCGGGAATTCGGCGACCGCGTCGCGCAGTTGCCAGAAGCTCTCCGCTTCCTTGTTGCTGGAGGCCACCGCCGCGTCCCGGATCAGGCCGGCTTCCATGGCGGACTCCAGCATGCCTTCGAAGGCCGCGGCATCCTGCGCGTCGTCATTGCCCTGCAGGTCGAGCAACACATAGAAGGGATGGCCTTCGGGCAGCGGCGCGCGCACGCCGGCCACGCGCGTGGTCACGAGGTTGTAGAAGTCCGCCCACATCGCCTCGAAGGCGGATAGCCGGCCCGAGAGCTTGCGCTGCGCATGGCGCAGCAGGCGCACCACGTCGTCGTAGCTTTCGAGCGCGCACAGCGCCGTCTGCGTGGCCGCCGGCAGCGGCGCCAGCCGCAGCACGGCACGCGTGATCACGCCCAGCGTGCCTTCGCTGCCCACGAAGAGCTGGCGCACGTCATAGCCCGCATTGTTCTTCTGCATCTTGTTGAGCGACGAGACCACCGTGCCATCGGCCAGCACCGCTTCCAGCCCCAGCACCTGGTCGCGCATCATGCCGTAGCGGATCACGCGGTTGCCGCCCGCGTTGGTGGCGATATTGCCGCCGATCTGGCAACTGCCACGCGCGCCCAGATCCACGGCCAGCAGCCAGCCGGCCGCGCGCGCGGCTTCCTGCGCGGCCTGCAGCGTGGTGCCCGCCATCACCGTCATGGTGCCGGCTTGCGCGTCGATCTCTTCCACGCCGCGCATGCGCTCCAGCGACAGCACCACCTCGCCGCCCTCTGGCGTGGCGGCGCCCGCCAGCCCGGTCAGTCCGCCTTGCGGCACCACAGGCTGATGCAGCCGGTTGCACAGCGCCAGCACGGCCGCTACCTCCTCCGTATTGCGCGGGCGCACCACCGCCAACGGCGGCACCGCGCCGAGCGGTGCGTACCAGTCCTTGCGGAAACGGGTTTCGATGGCGTCGCCCGTCTGCAGGCCGGCGGCGTCGAGCAGGCCGGCAAGTTCGGTGAGCAGGGTGGCGGACTGGGCTGGCGCGTTGCTTGGCATAGGGGGGAGGCGGTGAAGGGGAAGAACAAGGACGCTAATGCTATGGAAGGATCGGCCTTGCGTTAAGGGCCAATCCAGCGGGAGGCGATGGCACCATCGCACGGCGCCGCGCGCATGGCAAGCCGCGCACGCGCCATCACGCGCCGCTCCACGCCTCCCGGTTGATGGCCGCCGCAGGCGCGCGGCGCGGTGCCTGCGTGCGTGCCAGGTGCTCCAGCGCGGGTTCGATCACCTCCGCCAGCTTGTTGAATGCAGGCGCGATCTCGGCTTCCGGCACGCAGGCATAGCCCAGCAGCAGGCCCTGCTGCGTCGCCTGCGCGGGATCGGAGAAATAGCGCGACAGCGGCCGCGTGGACAGGCCCTGGGTACGCGCCGCCATGCTGATGCCGAGATCGTCGGCGCCCGGCGGCAGGTGGAGCACCATGTGCAGGCCGGCCTCGTGCGTGGACGTGGGCCAGGCCGCGCCGAGGCGCGCCGCGATGGACTCGCGCAGCAGGCCCTGGCGTTGTGCGTAGCGCTGACGCATGCGCCGGATATGCGTGGCGTAATGCCCTTCCTCGATAAAGTCGGCGAGCACCGCCTGCTGTACCAGTTGTCCCTCGCGGAACAACTCCGAAAGCCCTGTGGCGAAGTGCGGCGCGAGCGGCTTGGGCAGCACCATGAAGCCCATGCGCAAGCCGGGGAACAGCGTCTTGGAGAACGTGCCCATGTAGATCACGCGGTCGTGTTCGTCCAGCCCTTGCAGCGAGGCCAGCGGCCGGCCTTCGAAACGGAATTCGCTGTCGTAGTCGTCCTCCACGATCCAGGCGCCGCGCTGGCGTGCGTATTCCAGCAGCATGCGCCGGCGCGACAGGCTCATCACCATGCCCAGCGGATACTGGTGCGAGGGCGTGGCAAAGATAAAGCGCGGCGGATTCTGCAAAGTAGCCGCATCCGGGGCGAGCCCCTCGCTGTCCACGGGGACCGGAATGGTCTCGATGCCCGCGCTGTTCAGCAGGCTGCGGGTGCCCCAGTAGCCCGGGTCTTCCATCCACGCCTTGTCGCCGACGTCGCCCAGAAGGCGGGCGATCAGGTCGATGGCCTGGTGGATGCCGGTGGTCAGGATGATCTGCTCGGGCTCGCAGYGCACCGAGCGCACCAGCCGCAGGTGCTCGGCCAGCACGCGGCGCAGCGGCATGTAGCCGCCGTTATGGGCATAGGTCAGCAGTTCGGGGCGCGGCGCGCGCCAGTGCTTGTTCAGCAGGCGTGCCCACACGGCGTGCGGAAACAGCGACACGTCGGGTACGCCCGCAACGAATGCGCCCCATTGCCGATCCGATGCACCGGAGTGCGATATCAGGTGCTGGCCGCGGCGCGAAAGCGTGAACCGGTTCGGGTTCTGCTGCATCGCAGGCACTGCCATGGTGCCACTTTGCGCCCTGTGGTTGTGCAATGCACTATGGTCGGGAAAACTTTGCGACACGAAGGTGCCACTTCCGCTCGCCGCTGTGACATAGCCTTCCGCGAGCAACTGCTCATAAGCGTAAAGCACGGTATTGCGGGAAACCCCTACCTCTTTCGACAGCAGGCGCGAGGCGGGCAGCTTGGTGCCCGCAACCAATGATCCGGCAAGGATTTCCTGGCGAATGATCTCGTAGAGCTGGCGGTTCATGTGCGCGCCATTCTTGTCCGTCGCGCCGTCCGCAGGCCGCTCCAGACGCTGCAACAGCAGCTCGGACAGAATCGTCTCTTTCAAAGCGGCCCCTAGTGAAAAGAAAAATATGGATCTATGTATGGTACCAATGATCCGCTAAGTTTCCACCCATCATATTTCGAGCGTCGTTTTCCTGAACGGCGTTTTGCCGATCCGGCCTATCCGGCCGAGTTGCCCTCTCCGGACACACGCCCGCTGCGTGCACCGGACCCCCGTGGAGCCACTTATGCATCGTCCTGCAGGCAGTTCCGGTTTGTCCTCCATTGCTACCCCCACGCTTTCCACCGACGACATCGCCGCCGCAGTGCGCGCGCTGGAGCCGTACATGGTGCGCACGCTGTCGGAGTTCGTGGCGGCGCCCAGTCCCTCCGGACAGGAACAGCCGGCCGTGGCGTTCATGGAAGGCGCGCTGCGCGAACTTGGCCTGGAGCCCGAGCGCATCTACCTGCGCAGCGAGACGCTCAAGGACCTGCCGCTGTTCTCGCCGCCGTGCTGTCCGGACGGCGGCCGCTACAACCTGCTGGCCACGCACAGGCCGGTGGCCAAGGGCGGCCGTTCCGTGTTGTTCAACGGCCATCTGGATGTGGTGCCCACCGGACCGGAATCGATGTGGCGCCAGTCGCCCTATGCGCCCTTCGTCGAGGACGGCTGGCTGTTCGGCCGCGGCGCGGGCGATATGAAGGCCGGCATCATCTGCACGCTCGCCGCCTACAAGGCGCTGAAGGACCTCGGCGTGCAGCCCGCCGGCGCGGTCGGTTTCAACTCCGTGCTCGAAGAAGAGAACACCGGCAATGGCGCGCTCGCCACCGTGGCTGCGCTGCGCAGCGCGGTGGGCGCCGGCAAGCTGGCTTCCTTCGACACCGTGGTGATTCCCGAGCCGCTGGGCGAGAGCCTGATGAGCGCGCAGATGGGCGTGTTCTGGATGTTCGTGGAACTGACCGGGCGGCCCGCGCACGCGGCCTACATGACCAGCGGCGTGAACCCGGTGGAAGCCGGCATCGAAGTGATGGCCGGCCTGCGCAAGCTCGAGGCCGAGTGGAACCTGCCCGAGAACCGTCCCGCAGCCTATCGCGACCACGCCCACCCGATCAACTTCAACCTTGGCCAGATCCAGGGCGGCGAGTGGAATTCGTCGGTGCCCTGCACCTGCACGCTGGGGATCCGCATCGGCTTCTACCCGACCATGAGCGTGACCGATGCCAAGGCGCGGGTCGCGGCCTGCGTGCAAGCCACGCTGGATCGCCTGGCCAGCAACCTGACACTCAATATCCGCTACGAAGGTTTCCACGCGCCCGGTTGCGAGTTCGATCTCGATGTGCCCAGCATGCAGGCGCTGGGCGAGGCGCACCGCAAGGTCAATGGCGAGGCAGTGCGGCGCGAGGCCACCACCGCCACCACCGATGCGCGGCATTTCCGCCTGATGCTGGAAACGCCGGTGACCTGCTACGGACCGCAGGCCCGCAACATCCACGGCATCGACGAGTCGGTTTCCATCGAAAGCATGGTGCGCGTCGCCACCACGCTCGCGCAGTTCATGCATGACTGGTGCGGTGTCGAGCCGGTCGCTACCTGAGTCAACGCGTCAATGCGTCAATGCGTCGGCGCGTCCGCATGGCGGCGCGCGGCACTCGCGCGGCTTGACGGGGCTGCATGAGGTGCCATGGACCCAGGCAATCGAAGTTAGTCGTCTTCCGTATCCGCAGATCACGATCACCACCACAGGAAACTGACCGATGAAACACCTCACCCAACACCTGAAAAAGAGCTTTGGCAAAAGCCTGGTGTCGATGGCGCTGGCCACCGCCGGCCTGGCCCTGGCACCGGTACTATTGCCCGCGGGCAACGCTGCCGCGCAGACCGCCGGCGGCACATTGTCCGGCATCGTGCAACCCGAACCGCCGATCCTGATCAGCGCGATGAACTCGCAGGCGCCCACGCAATACATCGCCGGCAAGATCTACCAGGGCCTGCTGACCTACGGCCCCGACCTGAAGCCGCGCCCGGAACTGGCCAAGTCGTGGAAGATCTCGCCCGATGGCCTGACCTACACGTTCGAGTTGCAGAGCGGCGTGAAGTGGCATGACGGCAAGCCCTTCACCTCCGCCGACGTGGTGTTCTCGATCGACAAGATGCTGCGCGAAGTCCACGTGCGTACCCGCGCGGTGCTCAACAAGTACGTGGAGTCGATCCGCGCGGTGAACGACAGCACGGTCGAGATCAAGCTCAAGGAAGCCTTCCCGCCGTTTATCTCGATGTTCGAGACCGGCACCATGCCGATGATGCCCAAGCACATCTACGACGGCACCGATTACCGCAACAACCCCGCCAACCAGAAGCCCGTCGGCACCGGCCCCTTCGTGTTCAAGGAGTGGAAGAAGGGCGCCTATATCAAGCTGGCCAAGAACCCCAACTACTGGAAGAAGGGCAAGCCCTACCTGGATGAGCTGGTCTTCTACGTGATCCCGGATTCGGCCTCGCGCGCGGTCGCCTTCGAGAAGGGCGACGTGCAGGTGCTGCGCGGCGGCGACGTCGACAACGTGGACGTCAAGCGCCTGCGCACGCTGCCCAATGTGGAATACACCACCAAGGGCTGGGAGCTGTTCTCGCCCATGTCGAACCTGCTGATGAACACGCGCAAGCCGCCGTTCAACAACGTCAAGGTGCGCCAGGCGGTGATGCACGCGCTCAATCGCAAGATGATCGTGGACAACATCTTCTTCGGCATGGGCAAGCCGGCGATCAGCCCGTTCGCCTCGGCCACGCTGTTCTTCGACAAGAACACGCCGGCCTATGATTTCAACCTGAAGAAGGCGCGCGAGCTGATCAAGGAGTCCGGCGTCAACGTGGGCCAGTACCCGGTCAAGATCCTGTCCACGTCCTACGGCGCCAACTGGGACCGCCTTGACGAGTACATGAAGCAGATGCTGGAACAGCTCGGCTTCAAGGTCAGCATCGAGTCCGCCGATGCCGGCACCTGGTCGGCCCGCGTCAGCAACTGGGACTTCGACCTGACCGCCACCTACACCTACCAGTACGGCGATCCGGCGCTGGGCGTGGAACGGCTCTACGTGACCAAAAACATCGTCAAGGGTACGCCGTTCGCCAATGTACAGGGCTACAGCAATCCGCAATCGGATGAACTGTGGGCCAAGGCCAGCATCACCATGGACCCGGCGGAGCGCCAGAAGCTCTACACCGAGGTGCAGAAGATCCTGATGACGGAAGTGGCCGCGGGCAACCTGTTCGAGCTGGAGTTCCCCACGCTGTACCGCAAGAACGCCAAGAACCTCGTGACCACCGCCATCGGCCTGAACGAGTCGTTTGACAACGTCTCCATCGAGAAGAACTGAGTACGCGAGTACGAAGCCGCCAGTAAGTTCGCGCGCCGGGCAACCCGCCCGGCGCGCGCGAGATGGTGCCGGCCAAGCCCGTCGCCGCCGCGCTCCGCCAGGACTGCGGTGATGGCGCGGCCGGCCCGGGCCCAGCGTTTGCCCGTGTGGAGCATGCCGTGAATTTTCTCTCTTTCCTGCTATCCCGGCTGTGGAAGGCCCTCGTGGTCGTCCTCGGCGTGGTCATCATCAACTTCTTCCTGATCCGCATGGCGCCGGGAGACCCAGCCACCGTGCTGGCGGGCGAGGCCGGCGCGGGCGATGCCGCCTTCGTGGGCCAGTTGCGCCAGCAGTTCGGGCTCGACCAGCCGGTGCTGACGCAGCTTGGCATCTACCTGAAAGGCGTGGCCACGCTCGATCTCGGCTACTCCTATCGCAATCACCTGCCGGTGCTCGACCTGATCCTGGACCGGCTGCCCGCCACCATCGTGCTGATGAGCGGCGCCTTCGTCTTCTCCCTCGTGCTCGGCGTGTTCCTGGGCGTGGTCTCGGCGCGCACGCGCTATGAGAACAAGCGGCGCTGGATCGACAGCGCGGTGATGTCCGGCGCGCTGCTGCTGTACGCCACACCGCTGTTCTGGCTGTCGCTGATGGCCATCATCCTGTTYTCGGTGGTGCTGGGCTGGCTGCCCGCCTTCGGCATGGAAACCATCGGCGCCGGCTATACCGGCATGGCGCGCGTGCAGGACGTGGCGCTGCACATGATCCTGCCCACCATCTCGCTGGGCTGCTTTTTCATGGCGGTGTATGTGCGCCTGACGCGGGCGTCGATGCTGGAAGTGATGGGTATGGACTTTGTCAAGACCGCGCGCGCCAAAGGCGTGCCCTCCGGGCGCGTGATCCGCGTGCATGTGCTGCGCAACGCATTGTTGCCGGTGATCACCTTTGCCGGTATCCAGCTTGGCCAGATGGCGGGCGGCGCGGTGCTGACCGAAACCGTCTTCTCCTGGCCGGGCATCGGCCGGCTGATGTTCGATGCCCTRCTGCAGCGTGACTACCAGCTGCTGCTCGGCATCTTCTTCGTCACCTCGGCGCTGGTGGTGTTCTTTAACCTGGTGACGGACATCGTCTACCGCTTTATCGACCCGCGCATCTCGGTGGGCGGCAAGGGAGCCACGGCATGAAAGCCTTCGCACAACGTTATTGCCGCAACTACGGCGCGGTGATCGGCCTGGTCGTGCTGCTGCTGGTGGTGGCCGTGGCGCTGCTGGCGCCGGTGCTGTACGAGGAGTCGCCCTGGCTGATGGTGGGCGATCCGCTGGTGCGCCCGTTTGCCGAAGCGGCCTTTCCCTTCGGCACCGACATGCTCGGGCGCGACATCACCGCCGGCATGCTGTACGGCGCGCGCGTCTCGTTGCTGGTGGGCGTGATCTCCACCGGCGTGGCGCTGGTGTTCGGCATCCTGATCGGCTCGGTGGCCGGCTATTGCGGCGGCCGCATCGACGACGCGCTGATGCGCTTCACCGAGTTCTTCCAGACCATTCCGCAACTGGCGATGGCAGTGGTGATCGTGGCGATCTTCAATCCCACTATCTACTCCATCGTGGCCGCCATCTCGGTGGTGTCGTGGCCGCCGGTCGCGCGGCTGGTGCGCGGCGAGTTCCTCACCCTCAAGCAGCGCGAATTCGTGCAGGCCGCGGTGGTGATCGGGCAGAAGCCGCTGAGGATCATCCTCACGCAGATCCTGCCGAACGCCATGTCGCCCATCATCGTGTCGGCCTCCTTCATGGTGGCGACCGCGATCCTGACCGAGTCGGCGCTGTCCTTCCTGGGCCTGGGCGACCGCAACATGATGAGCTGGGGCTTCATGATCGGCGCGGCCCGCACCATGATCCGCGAAGCCTGGTGGATGAGCGTGTGGCCCGGCGTGGCCATCCTGCTGACGGTGCTCTCCATCAACCTGATCGGCGAAGGCCTGAACGACGCCATGAACCCGCAACTGCGCCGCCGAGGCGAGTAAGCACAAGGAATACGCACCATGCAAGCACCAGACAAGCTACCGCTGCTATCCGTGCGCGACCTCACCATCGCGCTGCCCGCCGGCGGCGACCGCGCGCACGCGGTGAAGGACGTGAGCTACGACCTGCACGCCGGAGAGATCCTCTGCATCGTCGGCGAGTCCGGCTCGGGCAAGTCGATGAGCGCCAACGCCATCATGGGCCTGCTGCCGCCCTACCTGAAGCCGCGGGGCGGCCAGATCCTGTTCCAGGGCAAGGACCTGCTGGCACAGGACGAGCAGACCCTGCTGTCCATGCGGGGCAAGGAAATGGCGATGGTGTTCCAGGAGCCGCTATCGGCCCTGAACCCCGTGATGACGGTAGGCGACCAGATCGCCGAGGTCATGCGCGTGCACGACGCCTGTCCGGGCGAGGCGCGTACCCGGCGTGTACTGGAGTTGCTGGCGTTCGTGGGCCTGCCCGATCCCGCTACGCTGATCCACAGCTATCCGTTCCGCCTGTCCGGCGGGCAGCGGCAGCGCGTAGTGATCGCCATGGCGCTCGCGCTGGAGCCGGCGCTGCTGATCGCCGACGAACCCACCACGGCGCTCGACGTCACCACGCAGGCCCAGATCCTGGCGCTGATCAAGCGCATCCAGGCGGAGAAGGGTATGGGCGTGATGTTCGTCACGCATGACTTTGGCGTGGTGGCGGAGATCGCCGACCGCGTCGCGGTGATGGAGAAGGGCGTGCTGGTGGAAGTCGGGACGGTGCAGCAAGTGCTCAACCACCCGCAGCATCCCTATACCCGCCGCCTGATCGGCGCGGTGCCGCACGGACGCGCCAAGGCGCGCGACCAGCAGGCGGCCGAGATCGTGCTGGATGTGCGCGGGCTGCGCAAGACGTACTCTTCCGGCGGCGGTCTGTTCAGCAAGAAGCGCGTGGTCAACGCCGTGGACGGCGTGAGCTTCAGCGTGCGGCGCGGCCAGACGCTGGGCATCGTCGGCGAATCCGGTTCGGGCAAGTCCACCATCGGCAAATGCCTGCTGAAGCTGACCGATATCGACGGCGGCGAGCTGCTGTTCGACGGGCAGGATATCGCGCGCCTGTCCGAGCGCCAGTTCCGTCCGCTGCGCAGCGACGTGCAGATGATTTTCCAGGACCCGTTCGCCTCGCTCAACCCGCGTCATACGGTGGGGCGCATCATCACCGACGGCCCGGTGGCCAACGGCGTGCCGCTGGCCAGGGCGCAGACCCGCGGCCGCGAACTGCTGCAGCTGGTAGGGCTGGAGGCGTCCGCCTTCGACCGCTATCCCAACCAGTTCTCCGGCGGCCAGCGCCAGCGTATCGGCATCGCGCGTGCGCTGGCGCTGGAGCCGAAGCTGCTGGTGGCCGACGAATCCGTCTCCGCGCTCGATGTCTCGGTGCAGGCGCAGGTGCTGCAACTGCTGAGCGACCTGCAGAAGCGGCTCGATATCGGCCTGATCTTCATTACCCACGACTTGCGTGTTGCCGCCCAGATCTGCCACCACGTGATCGTGATGCACAAGGGCAAGGTGGTGGAGTCCGGACCGCCCGGCCAGATCTTCGACGCGCCGCTGCACGATTACACGCAGCGGCTGATTGCCGCGATTCCTGGCAAGGAGTGGGACCCGACGCTGATCCGCGCCGCTGCCTGAAGCCGCGCGCGCCATGCGGCCCGCGAGCGCGCCCAGGTGCTGCGCGCCAGGTACGAACTGATGCTGGCCAACGCCCGCGACCTCGCCGGGCGGGGTGGACCGCTAAGCCGCCAGGCCTTTGCCACAACACATATCGCTTTCAGGAGCATCCGCCATGAGCAGACCCCAGGCCGTCCCCACCGTGCAGGTCGACAACGACCGCGTGGTCGTCACCGAGTGGCGCTTCGCGCCGGGCGCGGAGACCGGCCATCATCGCCATGGCTACGACTACGTGGTGGTGCCGATGACCACCGGCGCGCTGCGGCTGGAGACGCCGGCCGGCGAGGTCGTCAGCCAGCTCGTGGCGGGCCGCGCCTACTACCGCGGCGCGGGCGTGGAGCACAACGTGATCAACGCGCATGACGGCGAATGCGTGTTCGTGGAAATCGAAATCAAGCAAACCGCCGCGCAGCCGCCCGCCACGGGCGACTGAGTGGCAAGGGGTCCAGGCCGGCGATAACGACAACGCGCAAGCTCAGGCGACGTGGTGCCAGGGGCGCCACCCGGCGGCCCGGAAACCGTGAGTCTCACCTTTACAAAAACCATCATGCGCGCCTTCTTCTCGGATGACCAACTGCTGCACCAGCCCCGCCAGTTCATGCGCGCGGGCCGCTTGTGCGAACCTACCGACGTGCCCGCCCGCGCCCACGCGCTGCAACGTGCGCTGGCCGGGCGCGGCATTGCGCTGGCCGAGCCGGCGGACTTCGGCCGCGCGCCGCTGGAGGCGGTGCACAGCCCGGCATATCTCGATTTCCTCGGCTACGCTTACGAACGCTGGATGGCGCTGGCGCGCCCCGGCTTCGAGCCGGGCATCGAAGTGCTGCCAAATCTCTCCCCGTACTACAACGGCCGCGTAGACCAGCCGCGCCGCGTGCCGTGCCCGACCGATTCCATCATCGCGCAGGCTGGTTACTACCTCGGCGACCTGAGCGCGCCGCTCGGGCCGCATAGCTGGCGTTCCATCCTGCGCTCCGCGCACAGCGCCGTGGCCGCGGCCGGGTACGTCTGCGAGCAGCAGGACCGGCAGGGTGTCGCGTACTCGCTGTCGCGCCCGTCCGGCCACCATGCGCACAGCGACCGCGCGGTGGGCTTCTGCTATGTCAACAACTCGGCCATCGCCGCCGAGACGCTGCTCAAGCGGTTCGACAAGGTAGCGGTGCTCGACGTGGACGCCCACCACGGCGATGGCACCCAGCAGATCTTCTACCAGCGCTCCGACGTGATGACGATCTCGCTGCACGCCGACCCCAGCGCGTATTACCCCTTCTATACCGGCTACGCCAACGAGCGCGGCTATGGCGCGGGCTACGGCTACAACCTGAACTTCCCGCTGCCGCACGACACCGGGGATGCCGGCTTCCTGGGCGCGCTCGACAACGCGCTCGACGCGCTGCGCGACTACCGGCCGCAGGCGCTGGTACTGGCGCTGGGCTTCGACACCTATATCCACGATCCCATCAGCGTATTGCGCGTCGGGCTGGACGCGTACCGTGGCATCGGTGAGCGCATCAATGCGCTGGGCGTGCCCACGGTGGTGGTGCAGGAGGGCGGCTACGAGGTGGAGGCGATCGGTCCCGCGCTCGACGCTTTCCTGTCTGGCCTTGTCCCTGCGATGGCCGGGGTATGAGCGATCCGGGGCACGCAGGCGCGGCGGGCTGGTGGCGCGGTGGCCTGATCTTTCTCTGCGCGGTGGCGTTGTTCGCCACCGTGGATGCCACCGCCAAGCATCTGGTGGGGCGCTATCCCGCGCCTTTCCTCAATGCTGTGCGCTATGCCATTACCGCCACCGTGGCCATCGCCATGCTGGCGGGCTCGGGACGCCTGCGCTTCTGGCGCACGCCCCACCGCGGGATGYTGGCGCTGCGCGGCGTGATGCTGGCGCTGGTGGGCACCTGCTTCATGACCGCGCTGCTGTGGATGCCGCTGGCCGAGGCCACGGCGATCTACTTCATGTCGCCGCTGGTCATCGTCGCGCTCTCGCCGTGGCTGCTGGGCGAGCGCGTGGGGCCGCGCAAGTGGGTGGCGGTGGCGGCGGGCTTCGCGGGCATGCTGCTGATCGTGCGGCCCGGCGGGGAACTGTCGGCAGTGGGCACGGTGCTGATGGTCGCCGCGGCGGTGGCGTATGCCCTGCTGCAGCTGCTGACGCGGCGCCTTGCCGGGAAGGTGGAGGCGGGCGTGCAGTACGGTTTCGCGGCGGTGATCTGCATGATTGCCACAGGGTTGCCGGCGCCGTTCTTCCTGCCCGCGGCATGGCCTGGCATGGCAGACTGGCTGGCCATTCTCGCCATGGGATTCATGAGCGCGATCGCACAGGTGCTGCTGATCCTCGCTCTGCAGCGCGCGCCGGCATCCACCGTGGCGCCGCTCAATTATTGCCATTTGCTGCTGGCGCTGGTGTACAGCGCGCTGTGGTTCGGCCGCTGGCCGGATGGTCCCGCCATGGCGGGTATCGCGCTGATCATCGCAGCCGGGCTGTCGCTGACGTTGCCGCAGCGGGCCGGGGCCGATGCGGGAAATCGCCTTCGTTCCACTTCCATCGCGGAATCATCATGAGTGATTTGCGCGCGCCCAAACCGGTGCGCCGCGCAGGCAATATGCACTAACGGCGGAAGGCCGGATACCCAACACGGTGCGCCAGCATCTCAAAGCGATGGTAGCGATGGGGGCGGCTTGGTCGCGCCCTGAAAATGCCGGAGTTTACTGCGAGCCGGATGGCACGGGGCTTGCTGCTGATGCGTATCCGCCGTCCTTTGGATCACGACGGTTCACTACCAGAAGCCAGGAATCCCATGACCTTCCCTTTGCTCCAAAGCCGCACCGTCGCCGCGCTGGCCGCCATGCTTGCCACCAGCCTCATTGCCGCCGCCCCTGCCTCTGCCCAGGCCCGGCATGACTGGCCCACTCAGCCGGTGCGCATTGTCGTCCCCTTCCAGGCTGGCTCCGCCACCGACCTGATCACACGCCAGCTCGGTATGGGCCTGGGCCGCGAATATGGCCAGACCTTCGTGGTCGAGAACCGTCCCGGCGCCGCCGCCATGATCGGCAGCGAGGCCGCCGCGCGCGCGCCCGGCGATGGCTACACGCTGCTGATGTCCGGTCCCGCCTCCATGGTGACCAACCGCTTTCTGTACAAGAAGCTCAGCTACGATCCCGATGCTTTCGAGAAGGTCGCGGTGGTGGCCTTCAYGCCGAATATTTTGCTGGCCAGTCCTGACCAGCCCTTCAAGACGCTGCCGGAAATGATCGCCTATGCCAAGGCCAATCCGGGCAAGCTGACCTACGCCTCGTTCGGCGCCGGTACCACCTCGCATATGGCGGGCGAGATGCTCAAGGCGCTGGCCGGAATCGATATCGTGCACGTGCCGTACAAGGGGGCGGGGGAGGCGATTCCCGCACTGCTTTCGGGACAGGTATCGATGTATTTCGATACGATCATGACGGGCCTGCCTTATGTGAAGGCGGGCAAGTTGCGGGCGCTGGGCGTGTCGAACAGCAAGCGTTCGGCGATGGCGCCGGAGATTCCTACGATTGCCGAGCAGGGGTATCCGGGGTTCGATATTGCGCCCTGGTATGGGATCGTTGCGCCCAAGGGCACGCCGGCGGAGGTGGTTGCCAAGTTGAATGCATCGATCAACAAGCTGCTTAAGGATCCAGGCTTTCGGGAGAAGCTGGCGGCTACTGGTGCCGAGCCGCGAGGGGGCTCGGTGGCGGATTTTGGGGCGATGGTTGGGGCGGAGATTCCGCGGACGGAGAAGTTGGTCAGGCAGGCCGGGGTTAGTTTGCAGTAGGGTGGTTTGGTGAATTGCAGTGTTGGAGGCTTTGACGTCAAAGGCCTTACTTCAAAAGCTTAAAGTCAAAGGCAGTTTCACCACCCCTGCGCGGCCTGGTAGGTAAACCTTCACGGCTCGCTTTGCATCGTGCTGTGTGTGGCCCGCTCGCGGGCCACACACTTCGGTTTGCTACATCATGCGGCGCGAGAAATGCCCTTGTTCTGCTCCTGCCATCAGGTCTGCGAACTGGTCGCCGCTCATGTGGACGAGTTGCTGGTGGTCGCCTGCCTCGAAGAATACTTCCGGCTGGGCCAGCAGGCTGTCATCGAGATAGGTGTGCATGCCGTAGGCCATGGCGACTGGCGGAATGGCGCCGAGATCGCAATCCTTGAAGACTTCGCGGATTTCGTCTTCATGCGCCAGTACCAGCGTGCGCCCGGTTTGCGCGCAGATGGCGGCGAGGTTGAGGTGGTGGCTGGACGGGATCACCGCGGCTACGTAGCCGATGTCATCCTCCAGCAACAGGGTCTTGGCCAGGCGATCTCCGGGAACGTGCGCAGCCTCTGCAGTGGCCATGCTGCTGAGGGTGTAGGGATGGCGGATGGTGTCGAAACGGCTGTTCCTGCTGTTGAGGCAATTTGCCAGGGTGGTAGCCAAGGCCATGATGCGTCTCCTTCGCTGTACGTGCGGCGGCCACGGGGGCGGGCCCCTGCGTTTCCTACTATAGTCCGTGCCCCCGCCGGCTGCGCTGCTATCCGCCTTGCCCGCGTTGCCTCGCGTCGCCGTCATGCCTCGTCGTCCGCTTGCGCGGGGGCGGCCTGGCGCGGCTGGGGCCACAAAGCCTGCAATTCGGTCTTGAGGAAGTTCAGCAGGTAACGCGTGGCCATGGTCTGGTAGCGGTTCGGCATGGTCAGCATATAGAGACGGCTACCGAATACGCTGATCTGGTAGTCCGCCAGCACGGGCAGCAAGGCGCCCGTGTCGAGCTCCGCGCCGACAGCGTAGAGCGGGAAGATGCCCAGGCCGAGATCGCCCATCACGCCATCCTTCAGGAAGGCGAAGTTCTCGGAACTCAGCGTGGGCTCCAGCGACACTTGCTCGCGTGCGGCGCCGCTGCCATTGCCGCGCGTGCCGAAGGCCTTGAGCTTCTGGCCGATGGGCGAGGCGCAGACGATGGCGTGGTCCTTGAGATCGGCCAGCTCGCGCGGAGGCGGCTGCGTGGCCAGGTAGCCTGGCGATCCGCACACCACCCATTCGACCACGCCGATCTCGGTCGCTACCACTGAATCCGGTGGCGTGGAGATGATGCGCAGCGCCACTTCCACATCCTCGGACACCAGGTTGTGGATGCGGTTGTCGAACACCACGTCGAGCGTGATGTCGGGATAGCGGTGCTTGAACTTCACCAGCAGCGGCGACAGCATCGAATGCCCCAGCCCGGTGGGTACCGACAGGCGTACGTGGCCTTGCAGGCTCTTGCCCATGCTGTTGATCAGCGCGTTGGCCGCCGCCACTTCGCCCAGGATGTTGCGGCCGTGCTCGTACAGCCCCGCGCCCACTGGCGTGGGTTCGACATGGCGGGTGGTACGGCGCAGCAATTGCACGCCCAGTTCTTCTTCAAGGGCCTTCAGGTGGTAGCTCACGTTGGCGCGGGTCATCTTGAGCTTGCGCGCGGCAGCCGAGAGGTTGCCGGCGTCGACGATGTCCACGAAAAGGCGCAGGGCGTTCAGGTCCATGTGGCGGGTTGGTTCCTTCGGGTGAAAACGTGCCGGCAGGCGCCGGCACGGCAGACAGTGTAGCTTTTGCGGCGGGCGGCGCCGTGCGCGGCCTCTGGCGCTATAGCGACTGCGCGACCTCCTTGAACGACTGCACGAGCTGGCTCAGCCCAGGGCTCTCCGCATTCCTGTTCCACAGCATCCCGAGCGCGCTGAAGGCGACTTCCGGCGTCATCCGCACGCATTCCAGCAGGCCCATCGCGGCATAGTGAGCGGCGACCGACCCGGACAGCACGGTCAGGTATGGCGACTCGCGCAGCAGCATCTGGATGGTGATGATGGAAGCGGTCTCGATGCGCGGCATCGGCACCGGGGTGGCGGCGTGCATGAACGCATCTTCCAGCCGCGTGCGCATCAGGGTGCCGGCCGGCGGCATGATCCAGTCGTAGGCCGCCGCCTGCGCCCAGGTCGGCTTGCGCTTGCGCGCCATCGCATGGCCCGGGCTTGCCACCACCTTCACGGTGTCTTCCATCAGCAACTCGCTGGCGAAGCCGGACTTATGAGCGCGGATGTCGAGCGGGCCCAGTATCAGGTCCAGTTCGCGGCGCCCCAGCCGCTCCAGCAAAGTCTCCAGCGTGGCCTCGACCACATGGATGAAGATGCCCGGCATCTGGCGCTGCAGCCGCGCAATGCCCTTGGGCAGGATCACCGGCGCGGCGGAGAGGATGGAGCCCACATGCAGGCGCCCCACCAGACCGGTGCGGATCGTGCCGAGTTCATCGTTTACGCGGCGCACATCGCCCAGCATGCGCAGCGCGTGACGCCGCAGCACTTCCCCGGCCGGCGTCAGTTGCAATTGTCGTCCGCGGACAAATAGCGCGGTGCCCACCACATCTTCGAGGTCCTTCAGCCAGTGAGAGACCGCGGGCTGCGTCATGTGCATCGCCTCGGCGGCCGCAGTGATGCCGCCGGATTCCACCAGCGTGAGGAAAACCTCCAGGTGGCGCAGCTTCATCCGGCGTGCCCAGAGGATGTCGTCAAGGTTCCATGTCATGCACGAATGCTAATGGAAGTCTCAAGTTATTTCATTATTAATTCATGAATAGGCTATGCATAATCGGTCGTGGATTTCACTTCGATGACACGCCCGGCGCGGGCTGGGACGACAACCGGGAGTGCAGCGTGAGGACATGGAAAAGCAGGGCGGTGGCAGGCGCGCTCGTGATGGGCGCCATAGCCGGTTTGCAGTTTGGCGCGGCATCCGCGCACGCCGATGCGGTGTACCCGGCCAAGCCGGTGCGCCTGGTGGTGCCGCAAGCGCCGGGCGGCGGCACCGATGTGGTCGGGCGGCTGTGGGCCGATTACATGTCGCGCCATCTCGGGGCGCCGGTGGTGGTGGAAAACCGGGCCGGCGCGAACGGCGTGGTGGCGGCCAGCTTCGTCGCCAAGCAGGCGCCGGATGGCTATACGGTAATGGTGGCGGGCATTTCCTATCTCGCTTTCAACCCGTATATGTACAAGGCATTGCCCTATGACCCGCAGAAGGATTTCGACGGCGTCAGCCTGCTGGTCAATACGCCATTCCTGCTGGTGGCCAGCCCGTCCACAGGGATCAAGTCGCTGGAGGATCTGGCGAGAGCGGCAAAGGCGAAGCCGGCGGAATTGAATTTTGCCTCGGCGGGGAAAGGCAACTCGACCCACCTCGTCGTTGAAATGCTGGAGCAGCGCCTGGGCCTGCAACTGACCCACGTGCCATACAACGGCGCGGCGGCCGGACTGACGAGCGTAATGGGAAACCAGACGCAATTGATGGCAGATGTGCTGAACACCGCCGCGGTGCAGGCGAATGGCGGCAAGGTGCAACCGCTGGCAGTTATCGGTACGCGGCGCGCATCGAGCGTACCCAATGTGCCCACGCTGGCCGAACTCGGCATCAAGGATTTTCCTTTGCCGGGCTGGTACGCGCTGGTAGTGCCGGCTGGCACGCCAAGGATAATCATTGACCGGCTGAATGCGGAAACCCGGAAGTTCTTTGCCGATGCTTCGGTGAAAGCCAGGCTCGATGCGCTTCAGCTCGAGCCGCTGCCATCCAGCCCGGAAGCGGTAAAGGAATGGATGCAGCGCGATAGCAGGATATGGGGTCCCCTGATCAGGCAACTCGGCCTGAGCAACGACTAGATTAGACAGCCAAAGGAAATACTGCCGTGCCAATACTTACCAAAGCCGTCTGGGACAGCCGCTATCGCAAGATGCTCGCCTTGATGGACGACATCCATGCCGATGCGATCATCTTCACCAGCAGCGACTTCTTTCAGTTCGCGACCAATTTCCACACCGATGTATTGCCCTGGGAGCGGCCGGTCTTTGCCGTGGTGCCACGCAATGGCACGCCGTTCCTGGTGATGAACGAGTTGTCCACCAACCATATGCGGTTCTCCCAGGAGCGGGAGAAAGTCTGGATTACCGATATCAGCTATTACGCCGAGCATCCCAGGCTGAGCCACCGCCTGCCCTTGCTCGGGCAAGTGCCGGAATTGCTCGCCGAGCGCCTTAAAGGGGCTGGCCTGGCGCGCTCGCGCATTGCTGTCGAAGGCGGCAGTGCCGCGCTGGCCGCCGCTGCCCGGCTGCTGCCCGAGCTGACGCTGCAGCCCGCCACGGCGGAATGCCGCAGCCTGCGCTGGCAAAAGCATGCGGAGGAACTCGCGGTGATGGCGGCCATCGGATCGATTTCCGACTGGGTCCAGGATCGCTACCGGGAAAATATCCGCCCCGGCAGGCTGGTGCAGGAACTGGATTTCGCCATGGCCTCGCTGTTCGTGCAGGAGGCGGCTGAGCGCTTTCCCGGCGAGCATTTCGAGGTGATCCGCTGCTGGACCCTGAGCGGTCCGGCATCGGCTTCGCCCCATGGCGACGGGGCCTCCTGCGGCGCGCGCATCAAGGAGGGCGACGTGCTGGTCAATATCGTGATACCGCGCCTCAACGGCCTGGCCATCGAAAACGAGCGGACATGGTTCTGCGGCCGGCCGGGCGACGAGCAGGTCAGGCTATGGACCGCGGCCCGGAACGCCAACGAAGCCGCCATTGCCGCGGCCCGCACCGGCAACCCGGTGAGTGCCATCGATGCCGCCGCACAGGCACAGATCGAGCAGGCGGGCTTTGGCGACTATATTCGCCATCGCACCGGCCATGCGATCGGCATCATCCATCACGAGTATCCGGAGGATATGGCCTTCTGCCACCGGCCTCTGCTCGATGACGAAGTGTATTCGGCTGAGCCGGGCATCTATGCCTATGGCATTGGTGGATTCAGGCTGGACGACACGGTCGTGGTCGGGCAGACGCCGCGCACGCTGACCTCCACGCCCAAGACGCTGGAATACGCGACCGTGCTTTAAAGCAATGCCATGGGCAGTGATTCAAGCCGTCACCGGCAAGCCAAGGACCAAGGACAAYGCTGGCTACAACTCTTCCTGCAGCGGCAGCAGCCGCAGCAGGCCCTGGCCGAAATGCTGGAAGACACTCATGTCGGGTTCACTGTCGTAGGTCCGCAGTAGCCCGTTGTCGCGCGTTACCCAGACCAGCTTCGGCTCCCCGCCGGCGGGGTCTGGTTCCAGCATTACCTTGTAGGCCACATCAAGCAGCTTTTCGTCCAGCGCCGCGCCAAGCTGCGTGCACAGCGTCGCGTTGTCGACCACCACGCCCATCTCGGTATTGAGCCGGGCCGAGCGCGGGTCCAGGTTGAGCGAGCCGACGAACAGCAAGCGGCGGTCGACCATATAGCTTTTGGCGTGCAGGCTTGCACGGCTCTTGCTGATCAGGCTGCGGTGCCCTTCGTGCGCCATCTCCGCATAGGCCGACGGTTTGAGCTCGTAAAGCTGGATGCCTGCCGCCAGCAGCGCCTTGCGCGTGGGCGCATAGCCGGCGTGCACGGCGCTCACGTCGGTGGCCGCGAAGGAGTTGGTCAGGATACTGACGCGCACCCCGCGGCGCGCCATGCCGGCAAGCCAATCGACCGCTGATGCGTTCGGCACGAAATACGGCGAAACCAGTGACAGCTCCCGCCGGGCGCTATCCAACAGGTGCACCAGCTTGGGGATGGCGTGGCTGCTGTTGTCTTCGGGCGGAAGCGTGACCTTGACAGCCTGGTCCGCAATCACGGAGCCCTGCCCCCAGTAAGCGGGCAACTTGCCGCCTTCCAGCGCCTGCGCCATGCCGGAATCGAGCAATTCCCGCGCATAATCGCCGCCCCTGGCCTCGGCCGCATGTTCGTCCAGGTATGTGCGCAGGRCCTGCACCTCGGCTTGCGCATCGGCAGGGGCCGGCATCAGGCTGGCCACGGGATAGCTCGCCGCGCCATTCCAATAGTCATCGAACACGGCCGATACCTGCGGCACCACCGGGCCGCCGGCGAGCACATCGAAGTCGCTAAAGTCCGTTGCCGTACTGGCGGAGAAATAGGGGTCGCCGATATTGCGCCCGCCCACCACCGTCAGCTGGTTATCGGCGGTCATTGATTTGTTGTGCATGCGCCGGTCCAGACGCCGGAAATCAGTGGCGAACTCCAGCCAGCGCGCGCTGCGGTTGGCGAAGGGATTGAACAGCCGCACCTCGATATTCGGATGGGCGTCGATTGCCGCCAACTCGCGGTCCTGCCCGCTCAGGTGCAGGTCGTCGAGCAGCAGGCGCACCCGCACGCCGCGGTCGGCCGCGGCAACCACCGCCGCCAGCAAGGTCTTGCCGGTGAGGTCGCCGTCGAAGATGTAGTACTGCAGGTCCAGGCTGCGCTCGGCGCCGCGCGCCAGCGCCAGGCGTGCCACCAGCGCATCCGGCCCGGACGAAAGCGGGTAGAAGACCGATTGGCCAGGGTGCTGCGCCTGGCCGGGGGCGAGCGCCCTGCCCAGGCGCGTGCCGGCGGTGTCGGCAAGGGCTCGCGATGGCGTCCGGCTGGCCGGCTCGGGCAGGCTGGCGCAGGCCGTCAGCAGGGCGGCTGCCATTGCGCTGCCGGCAAACAGGCCGAAGCGGCGGAGCCAGCGTCCTTGCGCTTTCCCGGCGGCCACTACCTGCGCCTCATGGATTTCCTCCAGGCAATGCGACATGGTGTTTTCCCCAAATTGGCTGTGCCAATGCCCCAAGGGGGCGGCGCGTTTTGCAAGGTACCACCAGTCCGGTTGGCATGGAACTGAAAGATTTCTGGCCAGCCAGATCTCGTGGCACGCGCGCTGCTTTTTGGAAAGGCGCGGGCGCCAGAATCCATAAGCCGGAACGCTGCCTATCAAACGCCGCAGGCGTTCCAGGCTAAAACGCAATCAACCCGGAATTGGGCAAATGCCGGGTAAAAAAAGTCGCCACAGATGCATAAGCGAGGCTTCGGCAGCGCCGATTTGCTAGTGTTTCTGGCGCGCGGATTGCCCGGCATTTCTTGCTTTGACGATCATCGATCGCCAGCTTTCCGCGCGGTTCCAGGGTGGGATTGACGGCGAGGCACGGCCCGAATTGGATGGGAAAGTGGATACTGCTTAGCATCGTGGCCGAACCCTATGCCTTTGCCTGGCAATTTCCGGAAACCCGTGCTCGCCGGTTCAGCCTTCCTTATCACATTGGCATGGCCTGCACAATGTCCGCACATCGCTCGGATTAGTCGGGCATCGCGTTTGCCAACGACTTGCAAGACCGTCCTTTCAAAGACCTTTCGGACAGAGTTGTCTTATTGCATCTTAGTGCCGGCGGGTGATTGCGGCGCCGTGGCGCACGTCAATGCCGTTAGCAGCGTGCGGGAGCAAATTGTTGAGCCGCCTTTGCCGCGCAAGCTATTACTTGAATCCGGCAATGCGCACAGGTATTCGTCTGCTTCGACGGGGCATTCCGGCTGCCGATCCTGGGTGCAATGTGGGTGTCCGCCGGGCTTTTCAATTCGCTACAATTCGGGGCGGATGTATCATCTTCTTACGCGATTGGATTTTCTTTAATCAAACGTGGTAGGCTGTGCCAGCAAAATTTCCCCTATCATTGAATTAACACCGCTCCAGGAGAATCAAAATGGCGACTTACAAGCAACTGATCGCAGAAAAGGAAGCGCTCGAAGCCAAGCTGGCGGAGATGCGTGCTAGTGAAGTGGCGGGCGTTATTGCCCAGATCCAGGGGCTCATGGCGGAATACGAACTGACGGCTGACGATATCGCCCCGAAGCGCCGCCGGGGCCGCCCGGCAGCCAGCGCGAACGGCGCCGCGGCCAAGCCCAAGTCCAGCCTGCCTCCCAAGTATCGCGATCCCAAGACAGGCGCCACCTGGACCGGCCGTGGCCGCGCACCGGCCTGGCTGGGTAAGAACCGTGCCCGCTTCCTGATCGCAGAAGCCTGATCACGCAATAGCAGACTGAAAGCGCTGGCTCCAGCCGGCGCTCGCTTGCCCACATTTGTCCGCTTGCCGGGCATGGTGGCAAGCCAATGGCCGCGCCTTGTGCGCGGCCATTGGCGTCCAGGAAACAATTCCCCCAAGATTCGATATGAAAAAAGCGCTGCTTTCAGCGTTGCTGCTTGCCGCGTCCTTTGCCGCGCATGCTGACGAAAAACTGTTGTCGAAACAGTACGGGGCCTGCATGGAGCGCCCGGATGTCACTACTGCCGGCATGCACGAGTGCATTGCGGCGGAGACCGCACGGCAGGACAAGACCCTGAATACCATTTATAAGCGTCTGCAGCAGGCGATTTCGCCCGCCAGGAAGCCCAGGCTGCTTGATGCGCAGCGTGCATGGCTGAAGTTCAGGGATGCCAACTGCGATTTCCAGGCCGATCCCGACGGCGGCACGCTTGCTGGCGTCAATGCGTCCGCCTGTGTGATGCAGATGACGGCGGACCGGGCCAAGGAACTGGCCGACCTCGCCGTCGAAGCGGGAGCGCGCTGACCAGTCGGATCGGCCATGCGGCGAGGAATGCGCCGTTTTGGCCATATTCCACCGTTGTCAAAATTTGTTATCCATTCTGTTCAAGACCGGGGGGATTGTCAAAGCCAGGTGACGGCGTACCATGTGGGCCACATCGTTGTTTGCTTTGACCGGAGACCCCCATGAGCCTGGATGCAGAATCCTTTTCGCTGCTGCGCGCGTCGGTGCAGCGTTTCATCGACGAACGCCTGAAGCCGGCGGAAGACACGCTCGAGGAAACCGACGACGTACCAGCCGATATCGTTGCCGACATGAAGGAGATGGGCCTGTTCGGGATCTCCATTCCGGAAAACTACGGCGGCATCGGTTTGTCGATGGCGCAGGAATGCGACGTGGTGTATGACCTCGGTCATACCGCTTTCGCTTTCCGCTCGGTATTCGGCACCAATGTGGGCATCGGCTCGCAGGGCATCCTGATGGACGGCACCGAAGCGCAGAAGCAGGAATATCTGCCCAAGATCGCCAGCGGCGAGCTGGTCATCTCGTTCGCGCTGACGGAGCCGAACGCGGGTTCCGACGCGGCTTCGCTGCAGACCAAGGCAGAGCTCGACGGCGATCACTACATCATCAACGGCACCAAGCGCTTCATCACCAACGCCCCGCGTGCCGGCGCCTTTACGCTGATGGCACGCACCGGCGGCGCCGGGGCATCGGGCATTTCCTCGTTCATCGTGCCGGCGAATACGCCGGGCATCTCGCTTGGCAAGCCGGACAAGAAGATGGGCCAGCGAGGCACCAAGACCTGCGACGTGGTGCTGGAAAACGTGCGCGTGCCTGCCGCCAACATCATCGGCGGCGTGCCCGGCGTGGGCTTCAAGACCGCCATGAAGGTGCTCGACCGGGGCCGCCTGCATATCTCCGCGCTGGCCTGCGGCATGGCGCACCGCCTGATTACCGATGCCGTGGCCTATGCCAAGGAGCGCAAGCAGTTCGGTCAGCCGATCGGCGATTTCCAGCTGATCCAGGCCATGCTGGCCGATAGCCAGACCGAGCTGTATGCCGGCTTGTCGATGGTGCGCGACTGCGCCCAGCGCTACGATGCCAAGACGCCTGGCAAGAGCGATCCGGAAGTCAGCATGCTGGCCTCCTGCACCAAGATGTTCTGTACCGAGATGGTGGGCCGCGTGGCCGACCGCGCCGTGCAGATCCATGGCGGCGCGGGCTATATCGCCGAGTACAAGGCCGAGCGCTTCTATCGCGATGTGCGCCTGCYGCGCCTCTACGAGGGCACCACGCAGATCCAGCAACTGATCATCGCCAAGCAGCTGCTGCGCGACTGACCGGAAGACGCGAAGCGAGGCGGGCGCAAGGCCAGCCTTGCCGTTAGCGTGCGGACCCCCGGCCCGCGGCGCGCCGGCCGGTGTCCGCGCCGGGTCCGGGCAGTGTTCGTGCCGCGATGGCGCTGCGCCCGCGGGCTAACCGAAGCGCGCACGCGATGTCCTGTTGTATTCAACGGAGGCCGCCCCGATGGCAATTGCCGCTTTCAATTTTCCCGTTCCCAGTACTGACCACCTGCGCCGGCCGCACTCGTCCGGCAACGGCACGTGGACCGATGGCGCACCGTGCTACCCGATTATCGAAGCCCTGATGGCCGGCGCCGCGCGTGGGTCAGGCGCGCCGCTGGACTGTATCCGCCTGGCGCTGGACGCGGCCGGCGCGCTGGGCCGTGCCGATCCGGTGACCTCGGTCCAGCCGGCTCGCCTGCAAAGCTTCGACGGCGCGCTCTACCGCACCGGCACCGGCGCGTGGACCATCCTCCACAGCGATCGCCTGGCAGCGTCGGATGTGCGTTTCATGATCGCTTACCTGCTGGGCCGCCAGCTTCTTGGCGGCAGCGAGATGGACTACGTGGAGTGCGCGAACGCCGACGTGATGGTCATGCCGGAAGATGACTCCGCTGGCGGCCTGGCCTACGCCTTTGCGAGCCGGTTGCTGATGCCGCTCAATGCCTTCCGCCTGGCATTGCCCGGCGCGGTGGACCTGGATGTGCTGGCCGGGCTGGCCGAACGTCTCTGCCTGCCGGTGCATCATGTGGCGCGGCGCTGGTTGTCCTATACCTCCCGCAGGGCCCGGCTGACCTTGCGGCGCGACGGTATCACGCTCGGCACCTGGGCCAGCGAGACGGCATTCGGGCTGTGGGGCGAGGGCCTCGACGGCGCGAAGGGCTTGCGCGCGGCGCCACAGACGTTGCGGCTCGACGACGGCGCCAGCATCGAGCTGGCCGTGGGCCCCAGGCATCTTGCTGCGCGGACCGGCGCGTACCAGTGCGCAGCCTTTCCCCGCTAACCCAGGCCACCCCCGGCCGGGCGCCGGCGTCAGTGTTCGTGATGCAGGTACTTGGCCTGCCGCGGCAGGCGGAAGCTGACCATGAACACGATCACCATCATCACCGTCACGTACCAGTAGAAGCTCGATTCGTGGCCCAGGGATTTCAGGTCCAGCGCGACGTATTCGGCGGAGCCGCCGAAGACCGCGTTCGCCACGGCATAGGCCAGGCCCACGCCCAGCGCCCGGATCTCCGTCGGGAACATCTCGGCCTTGACGATGCCGCTGATGGACGTGTACAGGCTGACGATGGCCAGCGCCAGGGAAATCAGCACGAAGGCGACGAAGGGACTGTGGACGCCGCCCAGCGCCGTGAGGRTCGGTACGGTAGCCAGCGCTCCCAGCGCGCCGAACAGCAGCATATTGTTGCGCCGCCCGATGCGGTCGGAGAGCGCGCCGAACAACGGCTGCATGCACATGTAGAAAAACAGGCAGCCGGTCATCACGTAGCTGGCGGTCTTGATCGACATGCCGGCGCTGTTCACCAGGTACTTCTGCATATACGTGGTGAACGTGTAGAAGATCAGCGAGCCGCCCGCGGTGTAGCCGAGCACCGTGAAGAAGGCCGCCTTGTGATTGCGGAACAGCTCGGTCAGGGTGCCGGCCTCCTTGCTCGCGCGGGTGGCGGCAGAGGTGGTTTCGTGCAGGGTGCGGCGCAGGAAGAGCGCCACCACTGCCGTGACGGCGCCGATCACGAACGGAATGCGCCAGCCCCAGGCCTTGAGTTCCTGCTCGTCGAGAAACTGCTGCAGCACCACCACCACGAGCACCGCCAGCAACTGGCCGCCGATCAGCGTGACGTACTGGAACGACGAGAAAAAACCGCGCTGGCCCTTGAGCGCCACCTCGCTCATATATGTGGCGGTGGTCCCGTACTCGCCGCCCACCGAGAGCCCCTGCAACAGCCGTGCCATCAGCAGGAGCGCGGGCGCCCAGGCTCCGATGCTGTTGTAGGTGGGCAGGCTGGCGATCATCAGCGAGCCGCAGCACATCATCGTCACCGAGATCAGCAGCGAGTTCTTGCGGCCATGCCTGTCCGCGATACGGCCAAAAAGCCACCCGCCGATCGGCCGCATCAGGAAACCCGCGGCAAACACGCCCGCGGTATTCAGCAGCTGCGCCGTCGGGTCGGATTTGGGGAAGAAGGATCCCGCGAAATAAATGGCGCAGAACGCGTAGACGTAGAAGTCGAACCACTCGACGAGATTGCCGGATGAGGCGGCGACGATGGCGTAAATGCGCTTGCGCTTTTCCTCGGCGCTCGGCGGTGCGTCGAGAAGGGGGGCGGACAGGTCAGTCATGATTTGTCTCTTCCTTTCGGCATGCCGCCCCACGTGAAGAGCCGTGGTGCGAGATCGGCACGCAGGATTCCAGTGTAGTGCGCTTGCGCCGAACTGCCGGGCCGCCGTCAGGCCGGGAACTGCGTGGTGGACAGCACCTGCCTGAGCATCAGGAAGTCAAAGACCTGCCGCACGCTGGGCAGTTACACCAATTGCCTGGCGTGCAGGCGGTTGAAGCTTTCGCTGGCCCGAGTGCGCAGCAACCCAGTCCGTGACGGCCGATCCGCAACCGGCCTGGGGCCAAGCGTGGAGGGAGYCGGGGGAGGGGTGCGATGCCTGTGAAGAACGGCGTATCGCCTGGATTGGACCGGGAGGCGTCCGGTGCGCGGGGAGCATCGCCGCACATAAACGATGCTGGCCGCATCGCGCGGCTGGGCAAGCGCCGCTAAGCCGCTTCAGTTGCGAGGCGCCTGGCCTGGACGGCTGTTTTCGACGTGGATAGCGCCTCTTGCTACCACTTGCCGCCTTATTGCGTGGGTTCTTGCGTTTCTTGTGCTTCTTGCGGCCAGACTCCGTCCACATCCCTTAGCAGATGACCTGCCAGGATGTAGTCGCCCAGTCGGGTCGCCTTGGCTTCGAGATCAAGCAGTTCATGATCGGCCAGCGTGCCGAGATCGAACTGGCAATACAGGTTGCGCTGCCGGAAGGTGGTCTTGGTTTTGGCCAGGCCCTCGATCAGGGCTTCGCGCGAATGGACAGCAATGCTTTCCTGTCCGCGGTATTGCACTTTGATGCCGCGCTTTTCTCCGAGCCGGCCGAGTTCGACGGCGTCCTGCCATCCGGTTTCATAGTCCAGCTCAAGCGCCAGCACATCTTTCGATGCGAGAAGCCGAAGCGCTTCTGCTTTGCTGCTAGCTCGCACTATTGACATCCACACCTCTTATATCGTCTTATACTGTACGAATATACAGTCAACGCGTCATTGCGGCAAGGGGTTGCCCCCCGGCCCTTTGGACTACTCTTGGGCTACCGCGCCGGCGGCGTCTTCCGCCGCCCCGCGGTACCGCTATTTTCCTCCAGTCTGGCCCTTTTAGGGGGCGGGTGTGGTCTCGGTGGCCGCACTATCCGCCTTTATGGTCGCTCCGGCATTTTGCGCTGCCGTGACAGAAAAATCGCCCGCATAGACATGCACCACCCGCGCCGGGTCCAGGTACCTGCGGATTACCGCGTTGACCTGTTCGACGGTCGCCGTGGCGATAGCTTGCTCATATTCCGTGACAAAGCGCATCGTGCGCCCCAGGAATAGCTGGTTGGCCAGCGCGCCGGCCAGTGCCGAATCGCTGGTGCGGGAAAGCGTGCCTAGCTGCAGCAGGCCGCTCCTGGCTTGCGCCAACTCCTCCGGCGTAATCCCGGTATCCGTAAGGCGGGACATTTCCTCTTCGACGCCGCGCTTGAGTCTATCCAGGTTCTGCGGCGCATAAAGCGCTTGCATGCCAAACCTGCCGTTGGTGTCGAGCGCGCCCACTTGCACGAAACTGCCGACACTGTAACTGATGCCGTCGCGTTGGCGTAGCCGATCCGCAAGCCGGCCCTTGAGCGCGTTGCCGCCGAACACGCGATTGGCAATGACCAGGGCCGGATAATCCGGGGAATTGCTGGTCAGCTCGATCGGCAGGGCGGCCAGGTAGATGGCATTGGCCTTACCAGGTGTCTCCCGGGTCAGGCGGGCGGGCGCGAGCGGTACGAAGGGGCGGTCGACACGCGCATAGGGCGCCTGCGCCTCCCAGTCGCCGAACAGGGTAGCCAGCTGCGCCTGAGCCGCCTCGCGGTCGAAGTCCCCGACCAGCACCGCCTGTCCGTGGCTGGCGCCATAGAAGCGCGTGTGAAAGTAGCGCAAGTCGGCCAGCCGCAGCTGTCTGAGTGCTGCAATATTCTCTTGCGTCGTGGGCACATAACGCGGGTCCCCCAGCTCGTAGGGATTGCTGTGGCGGCCGAGCGCATTCGATGCAACCGTTTCGGGCTGGCTCAGCCCGCTTTCGACGCCGGCAATGGCGTTGGCACGCAGCGTCTCGAACTCGGCGGCTGGCAGGCTGGGTTCGCGCAAGATCTCGCGCAGCAGCGCCAGCGTCTCGGCAAGTGTTTCCCGCCGCGCCTCGAAACGAACGTTGACCGATTCGGCGTCGCCCTGGATCGACACCACTGCCCTGAGCGCATTCAGCCGGTCGGCGATCTGCTGCCGTTCCAGGCGAAGGGTGCCGCGCATCAGCATGGCGGCGGTCAGGCTGCCGGCCGCGTCCAGGCCCTGCAGGCTGTTCACGTCGCCCATGCGCAGGATCAGCATGCCATTGACGGTCTGCCCGCGGCTGGGCTTGGGCAGCAAGGCGAACTGCATGCCGTTGGCCAGCTTGCCGCGCAGCGTATGGGCCTCGATATTGTCCGGGCTCGGGTCGAACGCCGGCACCGCGGCCTTGGCTGGCTTGGCCTGGTAGGCGGCCACCAGCGCGGCGATATCCGGAGCGGCGGGCACGCTGGCCGACGCAGGCGTCTCGGCTGGCTTGTCCCCGGGCATGTCGAGCGGCACGAAGCGTCCCAGCGTGCGGTTGCTGGCGCGCAGGTAGTTCTGCGCCACCCGCTGCAGGTCGGCCAGCGTCACGCGCTCGGCCTGCTGGCGCGCGATCAGCAGCAGGCGCCAGTCGCCCTTGGCAATCGCCTCGGACAGGGCCACGGCATAGCCGGAGGGGTTTTCCAGCAGGCGCTCGTAGCCGTTGAGCATGCGGGTGCGGGCACGCTCCAGTTCCACCTCGGTGACCGGCCGCTCGGCGAAGCCCTCGACCTGCGCCACCAGCGTCTGCCGCGCCACTTCGAGATCCTTCGACTTGCTCAGCCCGGCGCCGAACAGGACCGAGCCGGGATCCTTCATTGACGATACCGAGCCGAACTGCCAGCTGGCCTTGCCGCTTTCCACCAGCGCCTTGTACAGGCGGCCGCCGGAGCCATCCGAGAGGATGTCCGCCAGCAACTGCATGGCCACCGCATCCGGATGGGCGCCGGGGGCAATGTGGTACTGCACGGCCACCACTTGCGAGTCACCGACGCGGCGCAGCGTGATCTCGCGCGCGCCTTCCTGCGGCGGCTCCACGGTGTACTGCGCCGGCAGCGTGCGCGCCGGGCGCGGGATCGCGCCGAAGTGCGTGCCGATGCGCGCCAGCGTGGCGGCTACGTCGAACTTGCCGGCCACCACCAGCACCGCGTTGTCGGGCTGGTAATAGCGGCGGTAGAAGTCCTGCAGGTTGCCGATGGCGACATGCTCCACGTCGCTGCGCGCGCCGATCGGCGCCTTGCCATAGTTGTGCCAGCGATAGGCGGCCGAGCGCATCTGCTGCATCAGCACGCTGCCGGGGTTGTTCTCGGCGCGCTCCATCTCATTGCGCACCACCGTCATCTCGCTGTCGAGGGCCTCGCGGGCGACGAAGCTGTTGACCATGCGGTCCGCTTCCATCTTCAGCGCCCAGTCGAGATTCTCATCGCTGGCGGTGAAGCTCTCGTAGTAGTTGGTGCGGTCGAAGGCAGTCGTGCCGTTGAACTGCATGCCGCGGCGCGTGAGTTCCTGCGCGATGGTGTTGCCCGGCAGCGCTGGCGTGCCCTTGAACAGCAGGTGCTCGAGCAAGTGCGCCATGCCGGTCTCGCCATAGTTCTCATGGCGGCTGCCGACGAGGTAAGTCATGTTCACGGTGGTGACTGGCTGCGCCGCGTCGGGCGCCAGCAGTATGCGCAGGCCGTTGGGGAGCCGGTACTCGGTAATGCCCTCCACGCTGGCCACTTCGACCGGCGCGGCGGAAGACAGCCTGGCACCTGCTGCGGTCGCCGGGACTGCCGGGGCGGCGGCAGGTACGGGTACGCTGAAAGTCAGGGCCAGCAGGCAGGAAAGGCACTTGAACGTGAGACGCATGCGGAATTCGAGGTGTGGATTGGCTCCCTTGTCGCGGAGATCTGTGCGATTCTGCGGGGCGCGGCAAGGCAGCGGTAAGGTCGGCCCGATGGCTGATTCTAGCTCTTGCCAGGCCCGTAGCGGCATGGCGCAGCGCTTTTCAGCCGGTTCGCAGTGAATTTGGGAATATTCCGCATGCTTCAAGCCGCGGCAGGGCACCGGGTGTCCTGAATCAAAATTCGTTGAATTCAGGTTCAGGACATCAAGACAAGATGCCAGCGGATTGCTGCTCCGGCCGGTCCCCGTCAACAGACCGGCAGCGCACCGGCATCATCCATCGTCGCTCTCGCCCTCCTGCTCATCCAACGCGGCCAGTTCGCTCAACACCAGCGTTTCGTGCGCAAGCACGGTCACCAGCGAAAGCAGATGGCCCTGGGTCTCTTCGGTGAGGTTGCAGAAGGTGCCGCCCGCCGCGTTCTCGATGGCAACCGACAACAACGCATTGAGCTGCGCGGTCTTTTCGGCGGCGAGGCTTAGCGGGCTTTCGGATGGGGCATGCGCGGTCAGGAAGGTATCGCGGCCCGCGCGTTGGGCGGTGATGTTGTAGCGCGGGTAGTAGTTATGCATCGAGTGCCCTCCGTCGGGATGCGCGCAGGCGCTGGCAGATTAGGGGGAGCTTGGGGGATGCGATTTGCCCGGAACGGGCGAGCGAAGACTGGGGCATGGGAGTGCCTCCTCTGTCAGCGTATTTTGACTCCGCTCCCTGCTGCTAATCGGGGTGGGCGGGCGCAAGGCGAGGTTAGCAGACCGGGACAGAGATCCGGCGAGCCCGAAGGCTCCCCCGCCTAGGCCCGCCCATAAGGACGTGCAGAGGCACGACGGACGCAAAAACGCCGCCTGGTGGCGGCTGTCCGCCTCTGTCATCCGGGCTGCTAAACCCGGCCGCTGTGGTTGCAGCGACGAGCGAAGTATAGCGTGGGGCAATGCGGCCCAACCCGGCCGCAACAAAAAGTCACGCCCGCTACGCCATCAAACCACCACCGGCACCAGATCGATCCTGCCGGCCGTCCAGCCGAGCAAGCATGCTTTCCCGTCGGTGATGTGGGACTCAGCCCCGGCCAAGCGTTCTGCGCACCTTTTGAAGCATCGGCATTCCAGCACCTCAACCGGGCGCCTGAGGGCGCAGTGCCGTCGGTTCGATGCCGAACATGCGCTTGTGCGTGCGAGTAAGGTGAGCCGAGTCCGCAAATCCTGCCTCATGCGCAGCTTCGGTCCAGGATGCGCCCGACATGACCGCCTCGACGGCCAGATTGATGCGCAGCCATAGGAGATACGCTCTGAACGAGCTCCCGGTCCCGGCGACGAACAGATGCCGAAAACGACTCTCCGACAGGGCGACCACCGAGGCCACGTCATTTAATGAGAGGGGATTTCGAATGTTCGACCGGATATAGTCCAGGGCCCGGCTAAGGCGCGGGTCCATGTCCTTGTCCGGCCTCGTCGCGGTCCCACACAACTCTGCAACGGCCAACGTTGCTGCCTCGACCATGTCTTTGGCCAACTGGCTCGACTGCAAAGCCTCGGACAGCAACCTGGCAGCCGCGCGGGCACCTGCGGCCGGGAGTTCAGCGACGGCATTCGAACCGAAGCGTGCCGTGAGTGCGCGCCCGGCGCTGGTTTCGGGTTCCACGAAGAGATGGGCCATGGTAGCGGCGCCAACAACTTCGAACTGGTGCGTGCATTCACTGGGGACGATGGCGGCCTCGTAGTCAGTCCAGGCACCATCAGCCGTGGTGCGAAAGCGGAAGCTACCGCGCAACGCGATGACGAGTTGATGGGCATGGTGCCCATGCCATTGCGTTCTGCCCTGACCTTCGCCTATCCAGAGAATGCCGCCTTGCCATAAGTAGCTGCGACCCGTGGATGTGACGGCCGAGAAACGACCGTGCGCGATGGACGGTTGCGCGGAATCGCCCTGCAGTGCTGTCACGATGCGCCCCCCCTCAACTCAGCCGTTTCGTTCAAGTTCATTCCGTGCGCGGCCCCGACAATGGCTCGCATATTAGCAGCCCATCCCGGACACCCACGATGTACCGCTCTACCTTCGCCTTTCAAATTCGCCCCCACGTCCAGGCCGAGCTCGATGCCGCAGCGGCGCACGAAGCTCGGGGCGAGTCAATCTTGGCGTTCACGCATCTCGAGCGCGCCCACATCCTTGGGCAGGAATCCACTGTGGAACACGTGCGCACCCACTGTGCGATGTTCCGCTGGGCGCTCCGCCAGAACATTGCGGGCGAAGCTTTCGGCCAGACCTGGCGAATCGTTGCCGCGGCATTGAAAACCTGGCCGGGTTGGGTGCCCATCGGTAATACCGGCGGTGCCAAAGTCAGCGGCTTCAAGCCCATGCCGGTTCCGGCAGACCTGCAGCAGCTCATCGACGCCGCTCGCTCAGTGCACTAGCGGCCACGACGCGCCATCGACGGCGCCCCCGGATTCCCGACAACTTCTTTAGGTGCCTCATTAGGGCACCCGGACTTAGCTCATTCCATCGTCATCGGAAAAAAGGACCCAACCATGTTCAAACTCTCCGCGCCGACCGCGCTCGCAGCAGTCGCCTTCTCCCTTCTCACCGCCGCCTGCGGCACACCGCCGGCGAACCTTGACCTTTCCCTGCAGCATCCTAGTTCCCAAGGCCAGTTCGTTGTCCGCATGGACCCTCCGGCTTCGGGGCCAGCTATCAACCAGATGCACGCATGGCAGGTGCACCTGGAGACACCCGATGGAAAACCTGTGTCGCGAGCCGTGATTGGCTTCGACGGGGGCATGCCGCAGCACGGCCACGGCTTCCCTACCAAGCCTCGCATCACACGCGAGGTAGCGCCTGGCGTCTACGCACTCGAAGGCATGAAGTTCAGCATGACCGGCTGGTGGGACATGCGCCTGGCAATTCAGGCCGGGGATGTGACCGACGGAGCCGTGTTCAACGTCATCGTCGGGGACTCGGGGATTCAGCGCTAAGCGTCTTGGTCAGGGAGACAGTTTAATGAGCCAGCTCCACAAATCCAAGCTGCCTGCGTCACGGCAGGCGAGCAAGCGCGGAAGGCTGACGGGCGCACTCGCCGCTGTGGCCGTGGTCCTGGCCCCGCTTGCCTTGCTTACCGGCTTCGGACGTGCCGGCGACGCCATGGACGGCGCCGCCTCGTGGTCGCAGGAGGAACGGGCCGTCCTATCCTCAACGCGCCTTAACAAGCTTCCCGCACCGCCGCCCGACCCGTCGAACGCCGTGGCGGACAAGCCAGAAGCAGTCGCGCTCGGCAGGCGGCTGTTCGCGGATGCACGCCTATCTCGCAACGGGGCGGTGTCGTGCGCCAGTTGCCATGCGCCCGACCGCCAGTTCCAGGACGGACTGCCTCTCGGAAGGGGTATCGGAGTCGGGAAACGCCGGACCATGCCAATCGTGGCGACGGCGCACAGCCCGTTCTTGTTTTGGGACGGTCGCAAGGACAGCCAGTGGTCTCAAGCGTTGGGTCCCTTAGAGGATGCTGTTGAGCACGGCGGCAACCGCGTCCAGTTCGCCCGGGTCGTGCGGACGCACTACCAGCGGGAGTATGAGTCGCTGTTTGGCGCCCTCCCGAACCTGCAGGATCTGCCGGCCGACGCGAGCCCCCTGGGCGGCGCCGACGAGAAGCGCGCCTGGTCTCGGCTGACGAACGAGCAACGCGATGCCGTCAACCGCGTCTTCGCCAATCTCGGCAAAGCCATCGCGGCCTACGAACGGACAGTGACCTACGGTGAGTCCCGCTTCGACCGGTACGTTGACGCGGTTCTCATAGGTGACCGCGCGGGCCAGAAAACGTTATCGACCCAAGAGGTCAATGGCCTTCGTCTGTTCATCGGCAAGGCTCAATGCGCGACGTGCCACAACGGCCCGCTCCTGACGGACCAGGCCTTCCACAACACGGGCGTCCCGCCCAGAGAGCCAGCACGCCCGGACAGTGGCCGCGCTCCCGCCACAGCCAAGGTCTTGGCGGACGAGTTCAATTGCCTGAGCCGCTACAGCGACGCGCCACCGCAAGTCTGCCAAGAGCTGCGCTTCATGGCCACCGGCGAACCGGGCATGGAAGGCGCCTTCAAGACCCCGAGCTTGCGCAACGTGGCACTACGGGCTCCGTACATGCACGCGGGCCAGCTCGCGACCCTGGAAGAGGTAGTAAGGCACTACGTGCGTTCGCCGGCAGCGGCTGTCGGTCATTCCGAGCTGGCACATGGTGGCACGGGGCACGCCGAGCGCAAGCCCATCCGCTTGACGGAGGAGGAGATGCGCGATGTTGTCGCGTTCCTGCGGACCCTGTCGGGTCCCGTCATGGAGCGTTCTTCTCGCTAAGAACCGAGAGGGTTGCCCTATCATTTCAGCCGCGTTGCACTGGGGAAGATGGACGCAGGTTCACCCCTCAGCCATGGCGCGCGACCATACCCTCGCGGGCAACGCATTGATTTGCGTACTGATACAGGTACTCCTGGGCGAAGCGGAATGCGTCCATCGGCAGCGTGCTGGCTCCATGCCTGCGAACCGCTACCTTCGCCGCGCGCAGGGCATTGAGGCGGAGGTCACGAAATCCACGTTCCGTCGCGGCCACGTAAATGCGGCAAGTCGTCGCAACGGCGACGGCTGGAAAGAGTAGCTTGCGGACGAGCGGATTGGAATCGGACGAATCCGTATTTTGCTGCGGAATCTTCGCAAAAATATGCATTGCATTTTAGGACTTGTCTGATTGATTTCCATGAGGAATTACGTGCAAATGGAGGGCGAATTTGCGCACATAGCCCATCCTGACGGAGATCGTATGCAGGAAGACAAACAGCCCATCTGCAGTTGGGCGGCCCAACCATGAAGCGAAGCACTGCCTGCGTTGGCGACGCGCTGGAGCGCGGGGGGAAGACCCTGCCTGATGCAGGCCAGGCTTACTGCGAAGCTTGCAACAGCACCGGCACGATTGCCAGGTCCGGGCCGGGATCTTCGGGGAGGGTGCCTGATGCAGCCGATCAAGACAGTTAAGGTGCAACATGCGCCCGTCGAGGACCGGGCGCCGGCCAAGGTCGATTTGCCGCCGCCGCGCGGCACCCTGTATTGGGGCGGTGCCGGGCTGGACGGCGGATATGTTCAGCCGCTGCTCGATGCGTTCCGGAAGGCGGGGATTGCGCACTGCTTCGCTGGACTGACCCATACCGCCAGAGCGGCCATGCCAGATGGATACGAGTTCGCTGGCACGTTGCTTGATGCCATCCATTCGGGAATGCTGATCCGCTCACGCGACGACAGCGAGTGGACGATTACGGGGCGCATGGCGGCGGAGGCGCCGCAGTTCAACCTGATCGGTTACAGCTACGGCTCTCTCCTGGCCGCGCAAACCGCATGGTCATATGCCCGCGCCGGCCACGTGATCGACCATTTGGTATTGGTGGGCTCGCCGATTGAGGCGGGATTCCTTGCGCACCTGCGCAGCCACGAGAACATCCGCAAGATCGTGGTTATCGATTTGAAGCAGCTCGGAGACCCGATCTACGCCGGAATGCCCTGGCGCGCGCTGGTCGAATCGGCACCGATGCTAAATATGCAGATGCTCGCCGGCAAGGGCGAGGGGCACTTCTACTATGCCCATGTTGTGCGAGACAGCCCGAAACGATGGGCGGCACTTGCCGAGCGCGTTGCGGCGGAGGGCCTTGAATGACGACGCGCAAAAGGGCCGTGGTGCGCATCGTTGACTGCATCGCCGTGCTTCTCGCCCTGGATGGGTTCGCCTTTGCGGTGGCCACCATGCTGACACCGATAACTCGGCAGCAGGTGACTACGGGCGCCCTCGTCGTCTATGCCGCGGTGGCATTCCTTCTGGCTGCCGTGCCGCTGCTGGTGGGGTTGGTGTTTGTGCTGGTGGCTATGGTCCGGCGGTCCGCTGGCGCATTCTCAGTTCCTACTGCATCGGGTTCGCGCTGTTCGGCGGGGGGGAGTCTTCGTGTCGGAGTGGATCGCCGCGCGTCTCCCATAGTGAACAAAGCCATTCTTGGCCGAGGATGGTTCGCGCTCCGCCGCCAACTCGATTGCAAGCTGGCATGGAATGGTCGATACCTGATTCCTTCAAAATGAAAGCGAAGATGCTAACCTTGATTGCCGCGATGCCGGCACTGATGTCGATACTGTATGTTGTGTATCGAGTTTAGAACCGCCATGCACCGGAAGTCATGTTGACCTGTGGATTGATTCTTGGCTGACCAGCAACAATACTCCCGCCCTGTTTCAACAGCGCGACATAGCAAGCGATATTTTTCCATTTCACCGAGGCCCCTCCGAGCCAGCGCCACCTCACGCCTGATCCACATCGCTTGAGGCGCGGCAGGTCAATACACGCCGTCCAGGCAAATGTCCGAATCCAGCTAGTACCGCCCTCGCAACGGAGTAGCATGCTGGCTATGAAACTCGATCCGGACACCTGCTACAAGGCCGTTGCCTCGCACGACCGCCGCTTCGACGGGCGCTTTTTCGTGGGCGTGTCGTCCACCGGCGTCTACTGCCGGCCGGTGTGCGCCGTGCGTACACCCAAGCGCGAGAACTGCTCCTTCTACGAAACCGCGGCGGCCGCCGAGAAGCAGGGCTTTCGCCCCTGCCTGCGCTGCCGTCCCGAACTGGCGCCGGGGCACGGTCTGGCTGATCTGTCGGGACGGCTGGCCCAGGCGGCGGCCACGCTGATCGACGATGGCTTCATGGCCGATGCCGGCGTCGCCGCCCTGGCCGCGCGCATCGGCGTCACCGAGCGCCACCTGCGCCGGCTGTTCGATGCGCAGTTCGGCGTCTCGGTGCTGGAGTACGCACAGACCCAGCGGTTGCTGCTGGCCAAGCGCCTGCTGACGGATACCGCGCTGACGGTGACCGATGTGGCGCACGCCGCCGGGTTTGGCAGCGTGCGGCGCTTCAACGACGTGCTCAAGACGCGTTACGGGCTCACGCCGCTGGCGATGCGCAAGCGCGCCGCCGACAGCGTGGCCGAGGAACTCGTGTTCGAGCTGGGATACCGCCCGCCGATGGCCTGGGCGGCCTTCCTGCAGTTCCTGGGGGTGCGGGCGGTGGACGGCATCGAGCAGCTTGCCGATGGCAGCTATGCGCGCACGCTGGCGATCGACAGCGGGGGCCGCACGCATCTCGGCTGGCTGCGGCTGGCGCATGTGGAGCGCCGCCATGTGATCAGGGTCACCTTGTCGGGCTCGCTGGCGCACGTGATTCCGCAGGCGCTGGGGCGCGTGCGGCGTTTGTGCGACCTGGGTTGCCGGCCCGATGTGGTCGATCAGCACCTGGGGCCCCTGGCGGCCGGGGTGCCCGGCATGCGCCTGCCCGGCGCGGTGGATGGTTTCGAGATCGCCGTGCGCGCGGTGGTGGGTCAGGTGATTTCGGCGAAGCATGCCCGCACCCTGCTGGCGCGGCTGGCCGAGCGCCATGGCCGCGTGCTGGCGCAGCCGGCGCCTGCCCTGCGCCTTGCCTTTCCCGACGCCGCCACGCTTGCCGCGGTGACGCCGGAGAGCCTGCGCGAGATCGGCATCCCGCTGGGCAAGGGCCGGGCCATCCACGCCATCGCCAGCCGCGTGGCGACTGGCGAGCTCAAGCTGGAACCCAGCGCCGCGCCGGAAGACACGCTGGCGCGCCTGCGTGCGATCGACGGCGTGGGCGACTGGACCGCGCAGTACGTGGCCATGCGCGCGCTCGGCTGGCCGGACGCCTTCCCGGGCACCGACTATGTCTTGCGCAAGGTGCTCGGCATCGCTACCGTGCGAGGCATGAGCCAGCACGCCGCGCAGTGGGCGCCGTGGCGTGCCTACGCAGCCATCCACCTGTGGCGGCGCCACGAAGACAGCAAGCCGGGACAAGAAGACAAGGAAAGGGGCGCACCATGATTGCATACCGTATCGTCGCCAGCCCGCTGGGCGAAGTCCTGCTGCGCGCCGATGGCGCGCGCTTGAGCGGCGTGTTCTTTGCCGGGCAGAAGTACTACCCGGCGGCGGCCACGCCGGATACCGATGTACCCGCCGCCGCGAAGCCGGTCTTCGAGCAGGCGGCCGACGAGCTGGCCGATTATTTTGCCGAACGCCTGCAGGCCTTCTCGGTGCCCATGATGCTGGCCGGCAGCCCCTTCCAGCGCAGCGTCTGGCAAGCGCTGTGCGAGATCCCGTTCGGCGAGACCACGTCCTATGGCGAACTCGCTGCCGGGCTCGGGCTCCCACCGACCCATGCGCGCGCGGTAGGCGGCGCGGTGGGGCGCAACCCCTTGTCGGTGATCGTGCCCTGCCACCGGGTGCTGGGCGCCAGCGGCGACCTGACCGGATACGCCGGCGGCACTGACCGCAAGCGCGCGCTGCTCAGGCTGGAGGGCACGGCCGCGGCAATGGCGCTGCCCATCCTGCGCCAGTCAGCGTTGGCGTTTGCGTGAGCGGGCACGGCGCAGGCGCCGCCGCGCAAGTTGGCGAGAGGATACCGATGGCACGCCTGTTCGTGGCAATCGAAGTCCCGCAGGCGCTCGCCGGCGCGCTGCTCGCGCGCGTGCCCCGCGTGGCGGGTATCCGGCCGGCGACGCTGAACCAGATCCACCTCACGCTGCATTTCCTCGGCGAGCAGGACGAAGCCGCGGCGATGCGCATCGAGCAGGCGCTGGGGACGGTGTCATGCGCGGCCTTTGCGCTCACTGTGAAAGAGGCAGGCTATTTTCGCGGCCGGCGCGCGAGCGTGCTGTGGGCGGGGTTGGAGTCCAACGCGGCGCTGGATGATCTGTACGCGGGCGTGGAGCGGGCGCTCGCCGGGAACGGTATCGACACGGGTATCGGGCACGATGAGAACAACGCGTTGCCGGACTCTGGCTCAAGGCCTCAGGCGCGCTTCCATCCGCATATCACGCTGGCCCGTTGCGCGCCCGCCGTGGCGCACGCCACGCTGCAGGCATGGCGCGGCTCGCAGTCCGGGCTGGTGTGCGAACCGTTCCACGTCGATCGCTTCATCCTGTATCAAAGCCATCTCCTTCCCGGTGGCGCGCAGCATGTGTGCCGGCGCGCCTATGCGCTGAATGCGAGCGAGGATCCGCCGGCAGGCTGATGGCGCATTCGGCTCAAGCCGTCACGCCAGGTTGCTCAGGCCAAGCGCAAGGCCAAGCCCAAGCAGCGCCGAGCCAATCACGCGGTCCAGCACACGCTGTCGCTTCAGCATCGCGGTGCGCAGCGCGGGCGTGGTGAAGCAGCACGCAATCAGCCCGAACCAGACCAGGTGCGCCAGCGACATGAACAAGCCATAGCCGAACTGCACGGACAGCGGCGTTTGCGTGTTCACCACCTGCGTATAGGTGCTGACGACGAACAGCGTGGTCTTGGGATTGAGCGCATTGGTGAGAAAACCCATCTTGAGCGCGCCGGACGAGGTCAGGGCAGCAATGCCCCCATCCGCCGCGAGCGGCGCCGCGCTGGCGTCCGGCACGCGCTTGCGCAAGGTCTGGATGCCAATCCAGATCAGGTAGGCGGCGCCGAGGATCTTGACCACGGTCAGCAGGCCATGCGCGTGCTCCATCAGCAGCGCCACGCCGAACATCGTGTAGAAGACGTGCACTTGCACGCCCAGCGCGATGCCGAGCGCGCAAAGCAGCCCGGCCCTGCGGCCATGCAGATAGCTGTTGCGCATCACCATGGCGAAGTCGGGGCCGGGGCTGATGACGGCCAGCACGGTGATGGTGGCGACGGCCAGGAGTTCGGTGAGGGGATGCATATCGTGTGAGTATCTCTGACGGAGATGGGCGGGGAATCTTGCGGCCCATGTTTGAAACCAGGATGGGAATGTCGCTATTTTCAGAGTCCACGCGGTGCGCCACAACCGATTTATACTCGTGCAAATCGGTGAGTAAAACTGATACATCAAGGCAATCATGCACTGGCTGGGCGGGATACGTTTTTTCGAGGCGGCGGCGCGGCACCAGAGCTTCATGCGGGCAGCCGACGAACTGCACCTGACCCACGGGGCGGTCAGCCGCCAGATTCGCCAGCTGGAGGAGGCGCTCGGCGTGGCGTTGTTCGAGCGGCGCAACCGGGCCGTCTTCCTGACCGAGTCCGGACGCATCCTGCATGCCGCCGCCACGCAGTCGCTGGAAGTCCTGGCCACGGCGGCCGAGCGCATCCGCGCGCACGGGCAGCACAAGGCGCTGGTGCTGTCGTGCGAACCCACCATTGCCATGCGCTGGCTGATTCCCCGCCTGCCGCGCTTTGCCGAGGCGCATCCGGGCGTGACGCTGCATCTGATGGCCGCCGGGGGAGCGGTCGACTTCGCCCGCAGCGGCGTGGACCTTGCGCTGCGCCGCAACGATTTCCACTTCGGCACGCAGCTGCACGTGTGCAAGATTGCCGAGGAATGGGTGGGCGTGGTGTGCCGCGCCGGCACCCCGGCGGCGCGGGCGCCGGCCTTGAGTTCGCTCGCCCGCCTGCACACGCGCTCGCGTCCCGATGCCTGGCAGCGCTGGGCCCGAGCCACCGGCAGTACGCAGCGCTTTGGCGCGGATGCCTGGTACGAGCATTTCTACCTGACCATCCAGGCCGCCGCCGCCGGGCTTGGCTGCGCCATCGCCTCGCGCCTGATGGTGGCTGACGAGATGGCCGATGGCCGCATCGCCGCGCCGCGTGGGTTCGTGCGCGACGGCTCGTCCTACCACCTGCTCTCGCCGGTGGCGTTCGAGCGCGACGAGCGGCGCCGCGCAGTCCGCGACTGGCTGTGCCAGGAGGCGCAAGCGTCGCTCGGCGCGGACCCGGCCACGGCAGCCGTGCAGGCGGGCACGGCAAATGGCCGCCGCCGCGGCAAGAGCGCAACGGACCAGGGGCGGCGTGCAAAGGCATCCTAGATCACAGGCCGGCAAAGCCCGGCGAGTCCGCGCGGATCGCCGATGCGTAAACCCGCCCGGGCGGGCTACCCCACGGAAGTCTGTCTCAAGTTTTGCCACACTCCGCCGTTGTCCAAACAAGAGCTTGCACAGCGGCGGGCGCCGCGCTTAACATGCGGCGCTGGCCGCTCGCACCCCGGTTGTATTTCGATTGCAACCCGGTAAGCGGGCAGCCCGAATTCCCCGTCGCAAGCCAGTCTGGCGCGACGCAGGCCTCTCTCAGACGTTTGCGTGATTTTCATGAGTCTCCAAGATTCCCCGGAGCAATCCGAGCTTGACGCCGGCGCGTTGCCAGACGACCGCTATCGCCTTACCCATTCCTCGCAGATCGGCACGGTGCTGCGCGACCTTGCCTGGCAGAAGTGCAGCCTGAACGTGCGTGCGCGTACCGCCCACGAGATGGTCACCACCGTGCTGCATGTGGACCCGGCCAGCCGCACTTTTGTCTTCGACTGGTGCCGCACCGAGCCCGAGCGCGAAGCGTTGCTGGCTTCCAGCGAGAATGCCTTTTCGGCGTCCCTGCGCGGCGTGCCGGTGAACTTCATCATCGGTACCCCCGAAACCACCCAGTTCAAGGGCGGCCCGGCCTTCTCCGCGCCGTTCCCGGAGAAGCTCTACCACTTCCAGCGCCGCCGCCATTTCCGTGCGCGCACGCTGGTGACCAAGGGCTACGTCTGCACAATCAAGATGAGCGACGGCACTGTGCTCACGCTCGATATTGCCGATCTCTCGCTTTCGGGTGTCGGCCTGCGCTCCAAGACCGTGGATGCCACGAAGTTGCCGGTCGGCACCACGATCCCGGGCGTGCAGCTGGATTTCGGCGCGCTGGGCAAGCTCACCCTGAGCCTGCAAGTGGTGGGCCACTGGCTCGCCGGGCACAATGACAGCGCCATCCACCACTTCGGCTGTGCCTTCTCCAATCTCGATGGCCGCATGGAGAACTTCCTGCAGCGCCTGGTGTTCGCGCTGGAACTAGCCAGCCGGGGTTGAACGACGCTGGCCGCACGCAGCGCCGTTCGCTGACGGCGCGCGCCGGCCGGCCGGCTGCCTCGCCTCGCCATGCCGGCATTGCCCGCCGGCGTCTTCCCGATTCTTGTCTTTCCTTCCAGGCATGTCTCCGGCCCGGCAGCCTGGCTGCCAGGGTTCGCCGCTTTGCGCCGATTCGCTAAATTTTGCGTATCCGCAAAATTTGGGTTACGCTTGCCGACATCGGATCTGCCGCTGAGGGGCTTCCCGCAACGGCGCACGCATGGATGAAGGAGGGCTTCGATGACAGCATACGATTCCGCGGATTTCCTGGTGATCGGCGGCGGCATTGCCGGTGCCTCACTGGCCTACTGGCTGGCCCAGGCCGGGCGCGTGATCGTGCTCGAACGCGAGGCGCATCCCGGCTACCATTCCACCGGCCGTTCGGCCGCGCTGTTCATGGAGAGCTATGGCACGCCGCAGGTACGCGCGCTCACCATGGCCAGCCGCGCCTTTATGGACGCGCCGCCGGCCGGTTTTGCCGAGCATCCCGTCCTGAGCCCGCGCGGCGCCATGACAGTGGGCAAGCCGGGCGAGGCCGCCGAACTCGACCAGCATTTCGAGGCGCTGGCGGCGCTTGGCGCACGCGCGCAGCGCCTGGACCGTGACGCCACCTGCGCCCTGGTGCCGGTGCTGCGTGCCGGCAAGGTGCTCGGCGCCGTCCTGGAGCCCGATGCCGCCGACATGGACGTGCACAGCCTGCACCAGGGCTACCTGCGCGGCATGCGCCAGCGCGGCGGCACCCTGGTGTGCGATGCGGAGGTGACGGCGCTCGCGCGCAACCAGGGCTTGTGGGAAGTGCAGGCAGGCGGGCGCGCCTATCGCGCGCCGGTGGTGGTCAATGCGGCCGGCGCCTGGTGCGACGTGGTGGCCGCGCTGGCTGGCGTCAGGCCGCTGGGGCTCACGCCCAAGCGGCGCTCGGCCTTTGTCTTCGCACCGCCCGAGGGCGTGGAGATCGCGCACTGGCCCATGTTCGTCTGCTTCGACGAGACCTGGTACCTCAAGCCCGACGCCGGCATGCTGCTGGGCTCGCCCGCCAATGCCGATCCGGTGCCGCCGCACGATGTGCAGGCCGAGGAGATGGACATTGCCCTTGGCATCCATCACATCGAAGACATGACCACGCTCGCCATCCGCCGCCCGGCCCGCGTCTGGGCGGGCTTGCGCTCGTTCGTCGCCGACGGCGACCTGGTGGGCGGATTCGACGGCCAGGCCGAAGGTTTCTTCTGGGTGGCCGCGCAAGGCGGCTACGGCATCCAGACCTCGGCCGCCATGGGCGAGGCCTGCGCCGCGCTGGTACAGGGCAAGCCCTTGCCGCAGCGCATCGCGGATTTCGGGCTGACCGAAGCCATGCTCGGACCCGGCCGGCTGCGGCGCTGAATCGCTGAAGCACGCAGGCACTCAGGCGCGGCGGCAATCCAGCGCTCAGGCCGCGCTGATGCGGATCCGGTTGCGGCCGGCCCGCTTCGCTTCATAGAGCGCCCGGTCCGTTTGGGTCAGCCACTCCTGATGGCCTTGCATGCGTGTATCGAACGCGGCCACGCCCAGGCTGGCGGTGTGGCCCCGCAGCGCGGCGATCTCCGCGCTGGCGCCGGAGCCGGGTTGCAGCGCGCGCGACAGGCGCTCGGCCATCTCTACGGCCTGCGTCAGGCTCGCGCCGCTGAGCAGCACGCCGAATTCCTCGCCGCCGTAGCGCCCCACCAGGCATTGGCGCGGTTCGCCGCGGCCCGGGGGGTGAAGTTGCACAGTGTGCTGCACCACCAGCGCGGCGAATGCCTTGAGTGCTTCGTCGCCGGCCACGTGGCCGTGGGCGTCGTTGAGTTGCTTGAAATGATCGATATCCAGCAGCACCAGGCTGGCGGCCTGGCGGCGGCCGTTCTTGCAGGCCTGGAACTCCTCGGCCAGCTTGGCTTCCCAGTAGCCGCGGTTGAGCACGCCGGTGAGCCCGTCGAGACGGCTGCTGGCCTCGACCGCCTTGCCGTGCGCAGCCAGGCGGCGCGAGATGCTGTAGGTGGTGCGTCCCAGCGCCAGCGGGTAGAGCACCAGCATGGGCAGGCTGGCCACGATGGTGGTGAGGTCAGCCTCCGGATGCCAGGCCGCGCCGAAGGCCAGCACCCCGGCCAGCGCGCCTGCCAGGTGCCAGCCCAGGCCGCGCAGCAGCAGGCGGGTGCCGCCTGCCGCCACGTTGTTCATGCTCATCATCGACAGGATCAGCACGCTTGGCAGCAGGTTGAATTTCATGCATGCCGCCCACACCCCGCCCAGTGCCGCGTCAATCATCAAGTTGCGGATTTCCGCCAGGAAGGGTACCTCGCTGTGCCTGGACCACCATGCCGCCACGTGCGGCCAGACAAAGCCGTGCAGGAACACCGGCGCCAGCAGCCAGCGCGGCACTCCCGCTTCCAGCATGGCGGCCGCCACCGCGAAGAACCCGATGGCAAGGCCGACGACGCGCATGGCATAGACGCGCCGGACAAAGCGCATGCCCTTGCCCGCCTGCGGATTGGGGGTGCCTGGCGCCACGGCTCAGGCGGCGATCAGCTTGCCGATGGCCGCCGCGGCTTCACGCATCGGCGGCAACAGGCGGGAGATCATCTCGGCTTCCGATACCTGCGCCGCGCGCACGCTTACGCTGATGCCGGCCATCACGGTCCCCGAGATGCCGCGCACCGGCACCGCGATGGCGCGCAGGCCAGGTTCCAGTTCTTCGTCGATCACCACGTAGTCCAGCTCGCGCGCTTTCGCGAAACTGATTTCCAGCTCGGGGCGCGAGATCTTGGTCTGCAGCGTGCGCGGGCGCAGATCGACGTGGTCGAAGAAATCTTCCAGCGCCGGCTCGGCGAGGTGGGCCAGCAGCAGGCGGCCGATCGAGGTGCAGTAGGCCGGCAGGCGGCTGCCCATGCCGAGCGAATAAGTGAGCACGCGCTGCACTTCCGAGCGCACCAGGTAAAGGATGTCGGTGTCGTCCAGGATGGCGAGCGCCGAAGTCTGCTGGATGCGCGTGCTCAGGCTGTCGAGGATGGGCTGGGCCAGCGACACCAGGGAGGTCGACGAGAAATACGCGTGTCCCAGGTGCAGCACGCGGGGCCGCAGCGCGAACTGGCCGGCTTGCTGGCTGACGTAGCCAAGCTGTTCCAGCGTGTACAGGCAGCGCCTGACCGATGCCCGCGAAAGCTGGGTGCGTTGGGCCACCTGGGAGATGGTGAGCGGGCGCTTACGCTCCGAGAAGGCCTCCAGCACGCTCAGGCCGCGTGCCAGCGATAGCATGAAGTTCGGGTCGCCGGAGAAGCTGTTGAGCAGGTCTGCCTGGGGCCGGGCGACGCGGACAGTGGCGGCCGTTGCCTGGCCAGGGCTGGTAGGAGGGGGGGCGTCCATGTGTGCGGGTGCGCGCGGGTTGTTCGATAATCGCGCATCTTAAACCGGCTGGGCGCCTCGGGCCAGCGCTTTTGTCAGGCACGAGCCCGGGTTTGGTGCGAGAAGGGGGCCGGCGGGCAAAAAAAACGTCGCCGTCTAAAATTGGCGGCGACCGGAAGGGGTTCGTCATCAAGACGGGGGCCTTGGCGACGCTTCCAGCATAGGACGTGGCACACAGACATTAAATACAACTTCGGAGGGGATCGGTGTGCCGTCATGGCCGCGCCCGAGGCGGCTGGCGGGATGCCGCGCCCGCCCCCACGGCGGGACGGGTAAAATCGCGTCCTTGTTGCCGCCGCCGTCCCGTCCTCCCGCCGCCAGGCATTGCGTGGTCCGGGCGACGCCCGCAGTCCACCGCGCAGCCCCGAATTGAAGCCAGCCATGACCAATCAGCCCGAACTTTCGCCCGAAACCGATGACCACGACGCCGGCGGGGACAACGCAGACAAGATCCAGGAGCCGCGCCTGTGGCGCGCCGACGGATGGACCGCCCGCGTGATCAAGAACGAGGATGACGAGGGTTGGGCTGTTGCCATGATCAAGGATGGCGAGCCGGAGCCTGCTCTGGTGGGGCCGTGGACCATGGGGCGCGACAAGAAGAACCCCAAGCCGCTCGATGCCAATGCCTTTTCGACGCTGGTCAAGACGGCTTCCGAAGTGCTGCGGCGGCATGAGCAGCAGTTGCATGCCATGTTGCACAAGAGTGTGGTTGTGGATACGGATGCTGCGCGGATCAGTGTGACGCTGGATATCGTGCCGGATGAGGATAATCCTTATGCGGTGCTGAGTGCTGTTGATGAGAATGGGGATGAGTTGGCGCAGGTGCGGGTGTCGGCTGGATTTAAGTTGAGTAAGGCTAGTGCGGGGGATTGGATTGAGGATGAGTTTCGGAAGCCTCGGTAGGGGCTGATTGACTGCAGAGTCAACTTCAACTTCAACTTCAACTTCAACTGCAAAGGCTTAAAGTCAAAGGCAGTTTCACCCCCCTGCGGGGGGCGACCTACTTTCTTGTCTTGCCAAGAAAGTAGGCAAAGAAGGCGCGCCGGATGGGGCGACACCCCCTCGGGATCCGACGAAAAGAGCGGCCGGGACCCAAACTCGCATCGCCTTAAGGCGATACTCAAACATGGGTCCCTCTTTTCCGCTCTTTTCGCCGGATCCCGAGGCGCCCCATACGGCCTGGTACACCTTSACGGCTCGCTTCGCATCGCGGGTCGGTGTTTGCCGCCCCTCGGGCGGTAAACACGGCTACACCGAATCGTTGTTCGGCGGCTGCGCTGTTGTTTTGGCCATCGGATATCGAATGTTTGGCGCTCGCTATGCCGTTGTGCCGCAAGCTTCTGGCTTCGCCTTTCGTGGCGCTGACACGTATTTCGTATCCGGAATCCCGGAATGGCAAACCAAGGCAGTGAAGCCACTGCGCCCTAGCGCCGCGCAGCCGGCGCTAGCCGCGCGATCAGCGTGGCGTGCCGTGGGTGCGTTGCCAGCAGGCTGTCGGTGTCGGCCAGCTCGAACTCGCTGAACTCGAAGCCCGGCGCCACCGTGCAGCCTACCAGCGAGAATCCGGCCGGATCGCTGCGCTCGGCGGCGAACCAGCAGCCCGCCTTGACCACGGCCTGGAAAACCGCGTCGTCTTGCGCGAGCGCGTTGCCCAGCCGGTGCGTGGTAAGGCCGCCACCGTCCTCCAGCACGTGTACGTCGAGCGGGCTGCCCGCGTAGAAGTGCCACACTTCGTCGGAGCGGATGCGGTGCCAGGCGGAGTAAGCGTTGTCGCACAGCAGGTAGTAGATCGCAGTGGAAGCGGCATGGGTGGCGGGGCCGCCGATTGTGCCTTCGCGTGCCACGCGCGCCGCATCGCGGTGGGTCTCGCGGTAGTAGCCGCCTTCCGGATGCGGCTGCAAGCCAAAGCGTTGGATCAACTGGTCTTGCGAGGCAGGTGGGGCAGACATGCGGGGCTCCGGGTTAGGTAGGCGCCATGATGCCCGCACGCGGGTGCGACAGGCAACAGGCCGGAACGCATGGCGCCATCAGGCGGTTGCCACCCGCCAGCCAGATCAGGGCGCGGCAGGATTCGCCGCCGGGCGATCCATGCGCGGCGCGCACCGCTTCGTCGTTGCGCCGGTGCGCCGGATAGACCAGGTAGTGGCCATCGCCTTCGATGACCGGCGGCGACCGGCTGGCGGCCGCGTGATGCGGCGCATGGACGGCATGGCTGAAGCCGCCGGCGCGCGGCTTGCCTGACGTCCGCGCCCGCTACGTTCTTCTTTGCATCCACGCCGCGCTGCGCGGCGTATCTGGTCTAACCGCGCGATTCACGTGCGGCCGGAGCGGCGCGATGCGCTGCCTCCCCGCAAGCCAGCGGCGATCCGCCGATCGCCAGAAGGAGACCATCATGAAGAACCATTGCCTCAAGTTGTTGATGACGTCGGCCGCTCTTGCCGGATTTGCCGCCATGGCGGCTCCCGCACAAGCCACCGGCCCGAAGGACAGCCCCGTGGCGGCGGACCGCTATGGTTACGTTTTCCATGCCTCGCGCTTCAATGTGTACAGCGATGGCGCACGGCTCGACCCGGCCGCGTCCGGCGCCGACGCCAGCCGGACGCGCAAGCCCGATCCGTTCACGGACGGCGCGCGGAAGCTGTCCGGCCTGGACCGGACTGGCGTTTCCTCCGACCCGGCACGGAAGGTCGATCCCTTCCTGGACGGTGCGGAAAAGCTGGCCGGCATGGACCGCACCGGCGTTTCCTCGGATCCCGCGCGCAAGTTCGATACGTTCCAGGACGGCGCCCACGCCTGACGATTGGCGAGCTAGCCCAGCGCCCGGGGCATCGCCCGTTCGTTCAGGGTTTTTGATGTTGGCATGCAAGACAACGCACTGCACCGCGCCGCCTTGGTGGCACACTACTGCCTATGCCCGTCGGCGCGAGCGAGTCGCTCGCGCCGAATACCTTGAAGGGCCGGAAACAGCGCAGGCGCGCAAGCGCGGGAGATCGGTGTGGGTGAGTTGCAGTCCTTGCTGGAGAGCCACGGCGTCATGCTGGTGTTTCTCAATGTGCTGGCCGAGCAGGCCGGGCTGCCCGTGCCGGCCGTTCCCATGCTGTTCGTCGCCGGCGCGCTCGGCATGCGCGAGGGCGGCCCGGCGCTGGGCGCGGTGCTGGCGGCGGTCATCCTGGCCTGCCTGATTGCCGACACGGCCTGGTACTTCGCCGGCAAGCGCCTCGGGCAACCCATGCTGCGCACCATTTGCCGCGTGTCGATCTCTCCCGACAGTTGTATCCGCCAGACTCAGTCGCTGTACCTGCGGGTGGGTCCGCGCTCGCTGGTGTTCGCCAAGCTGCTGCCTGGCGCCGGCGCGCTGTCCACGGCCATGGCCGGCATGACGTCCACGCCTTTCCTCGTCTTCCTGTTTTATGACGCGCTCGGCGCGCTGGTGTGGGCCGGCGGTGCGTTGCTGGTGGGCGCGGTGTTCACCGATTTCGTCGAGGTCATCCTGAGCACGTTCAGCACGTATGGCCCGGTGGCCGTGATGGTGCTGGTGGCTGGGTTCGCGGCCTTCGTGGCGTGGAAGTTCTGGCGCCGCGTGCGCCTGCTGCGCCGCACGCGCCTCGTGCCCCGCATGTCGGTAAGCGAACTGGAGGCGCGTCGCCACGGCGATCGCTTTCCGCTGGTCCTGGATGTGCGCAGCGACGCGGACGAACGCATCCCCGGCGCCATGACCATTGACCTGAACGCACCGCTGGCCTTGCTCTCCGACCATCCACGCACGACCGACATCGTCATCTACTGCGCGTGTCCGAACGAGGTGTCGGCCGCAATCCTGGCAGAGCGGCTCAAGTCCGCCGGTTACGCCAATACCTGGGCGCTGGCCGGCGGCTTCGACGAGTGGAAGCGGTTGCATGGCGAAGTGACACCGGACCCTGCCGAAGATAGCACCGAGGCGGCGCTCACGCCACACGCGGGCGGTCCTGGCGCTTTGCGCTAGTCCGCCGCCAGGCCAGTTGGCCGACGGGTCAGCAGCCGACCCAGTAGGCGTAGCCCACCAGCCGCTCGCCGAGGAAGTACAGGCGGTACTGGTCGCCGTCGCCATCCAGCGTGTAGAGCGTGGTGTAGGCGAGCTGTTCGAGCGGGTCATCCTCATCGCGGTCGGCGGGGCTGCGCACCTTGCCCGGCGCTTCGGCCATCTTCCAGTGCGGGTTCTTGCGCAGGGCCGCGTTGATCTGCGAGAGCGTGGAGGCCGCGGTGATGTCATGGCCTTCGAGCTTGAGCGTCAGCCCGGCCGGAATGCCATGCAGTGCGCGGATCACGGCGTCGCCGCTGCGGCCCACTTCGATCAGCGCATCCGGATAGCGGTAGTCCATCAGCTGCTCTTCATCGAGCGCCGTACCGCATTCTTCCTGGTTGGGCGTGATGTCGGGTGGCTTGCCCCAGGCGGCCTGGACGTCCGCCATGCTGCTCAGGCCGCGCAGGGCCACCAGCGGGCGGGCCAGCGGCGCGGGGGCGAAGACGGGCGTGTCGTCCGGCTGGGCGGCGGCGTCGGCGCGAGCGGCCTGCGCATCCGAGGCAGTTGCCGCCGCGGGGGCGGCCGGCGCCGGTTCATTGCGCTCGCAGCCGGGCAGCGCGGCCAGCGCCGCACAGGCGGCGAGGGCGTACAGGCAGCGGGACAGCGCGTGGCTTTCGGGGTCGTTCAGGCGGAGCATGTTGCAAGAATAGCCGCTAGGGCGGGGACTGCGTCAGGTGCGCAACCATACACCGAAGCGCGTCCGCTGAAAATGCCCGCGTGTTGCCTGCCGCACATGGGAGCGCCGCCCCGCCGGGTCTCAGCGCGCGGTGCCGGCGCGCTGGAATACTGTCATGTCGGGATAGATCGCGCGGATCTTGTCCCATTCCACCGCGTTGAAGAACTGGCACTTGCCGTTGCCGAAGCGTTTGGCGACTTCCACGCAGAAGCGTACGGCCTCGGCAATGTCGATCTCGTGGTTGGCGCTGGTGGCGCTGCCAGAGACCACCGACCGCGCCGTCAAGGCTACGCCAACGACCGGCGCGCCGGTGGCCACGTGCGGCTGCATGATGCTGTTGAAGTGATAAAGGCCGTTATGGTAGGGCGTGATGTCCTGCTGCGAGATCGGGAAGGTGACCGCCGGGCAGCCGGTGGTGGACTCCATCGTTGCCACCAGGTCGGGGCTCACGCGCAGGATATAGCCCTGCATGGCCGTCGGCGAGATCGCAAAGCCGCGCTGCTTGATGATGCTGTTGCCCTTGGACGCATCGATCGACAGGATGGCGTCCATCTCCGGCAGCACCTGGTAATCGTTCATGGTGTCGGACGACACCGGCATGCCCATGAAGGGCACCGGATCGTGCGGCTGCATCGACACGTTGGTGGACAGGTGCGTGGTCACGATGACGTCGCCGGCGAGGTGGTCGCCCTTGTGCTTCATCTGCGCCAGCTTGAGCGCCACCGCCAGGCTGCCGATCGGTCCGTCCGCGTCGGATACCAGGCCGACCAGTTCCGGGCGGGCGCCGATGGCGCCGTTGCGGCCGATCACGCCGAGCGTAGGTGCTTTGCCGCCGTTACGCTTGCCGTTTTTGCCGGGGATGACGATGGTGATGAAGTCGGTGGTGTTCTCTGTGCTTTCCGGGGGGGCGTTGTTGACGGTGGCGACTTCCACTGTCACGCCAGTGGCGGTGTAGGCGTCGAACAGTTCGCGTATCACCGTGCCGTTGGCGGCGGGGCTATCGAGGGCTTCGTGGATGACCAGGGTTTGCTGCAGGGACATGGGGTTCTCCTTGATGGGGTTTGGTTGAAGCCAACTTCAACTTCAACTTCAACGTCAAAATTCAAAAATTAAAGGTCAAGGTCAACTTCAGGGGCTTGGAGGCAAAGGTGGTTTCACCCCCAGCCGGGGGAGAGGGCGGGCGCTCGCCATGCTTCGCCGTGCGCATCCGAACCTGCGCGACGCCCGCGCACCGCGCCTTTAAAACAAGTGACGCATCCCCAGCATCACCGTCGTCTGGTTGTTCCGTCCATCCAGCGTCTTGCCGCTGCCGCCGGTCCAGTTGGTCGTGCCGTTGCCAAACAGCCCCGACCAGTCGCCGCGCACCCAGTCGTACGCCAGCGCCAGGTAGACATCGGTGCGCTTACTGAAGGCGTAGTCCGCCACGCCGTAGGCGGTGGTGCGGCTGCCGCTGAAGGCGTCGGCGCGGGTGCGGTCGTGCATCGCGCTGGCGGTCAGGGTGACCGCGGGGGTGACCGCGTAGTTGGCGCCCACGGTGAAGAAATCATCGTGGCGGCTGCCGCCGAACACCGAGTTGAAGGCCGCGCGGTTGGTGGCCGTGGCGGCGGTCGACATGCTGGTGATGGTGGCGGTGTCGGTGCCGCCCTTGGAGGAGTCGAAGCCGGCGTCGCGGTCGCTGTGGATGTAGTTGGCGAACAGGCTGGCGCGGCCCGCCGAGGCTTTCAGCCCCGCCAGGTAGATGCGCGCGGCGCGGCTCATGTTGTCGCGGGTCTGCTGGAAATCGCCGACGGCCACGATCGGCCCCGATGCGTACTTCACGCCGAGCGAGATGGACGACATCGCCGAGCCCTTGCCGGCGGTCTCGCCCAGCGCGTACTCCGCAATTACCGACACCGGGCCGTAGTTGCCGGTGTAGCTGATCGCGTTGTCGTAGCGCTGGCCGGTCAGGTAGACCATCCACGCATTGGACGGCGCGGCGCCAACGCCAAGCGGGTCAACGTAGTACAGCATGGTGTTGGCCGTGGTGTATTGCCGGCCCAGTGCCAGTTCGCCGTAGCGCTTGCTGCCGATCCGCACATAGGCCTGGCGGCCGAACAGCTGGCCCTGCTGGTCGAATTTGCCGGTGTCGGCGAGAAAGCCGTTTTCCAGTACGAAGCCCGCCGACAGGTCGCCACCCAGGTCTTCATTGCCCTTGAAGCCGAAGCGGCTGCCGGACAGGAAGCCTTCGCCGCCCTGTTGCAGCCCGGTCTGCGCGTTGCCGCTGGGGTCCGAGTGTGTCTGGTAGGTGAGCGCGGTGTCGATGACGCCGTACAGCGTCAGCCCGTCCTGCGCCATCGCGGCGGCGGGCAGGCTCAGGGCGAGCGCACCCAGCCAGTGCTTGCTTGTCATGTTGTTCTTCTCCTCCAAGGGTAAAAGGGGGCCCGCGCAGGGGTCTGTCGCCCTGCGTCCGGTGCTATTGCGTGTGGGGTTTCGCGCCGCGCGGCGCGGGAGGTCAGGTCCGGAAGTCTTGCCAGCCGTCCATGCCGGCCGGTCCGGTGATGCGCGACAGCGGGAAGGTCTCGCCTTCGCGCAGCGTCTCTACCTGGCCCTCGGCCGTGAAGTGCAGCGCATGGCGCTCGCCCAGCACCTTGCCGTTGCTGCCATCGGAGAACAGGGCCGAACCTTCCGGCAGCGCGAAGACTTGCTCTGGCGCGTTGATGTGCAGGAACTCGGCGAGGCGCTCTTCGCGGCTTTCGCCATTGTGGCCGGCGGGTTTGCCGCTGATGAAGTGCGGGTTGACCTGGAATGGCACCAGGCGCAGCGCGCGCAGCGAGGGCGGCTGCACGATGGGCATGTCGTTGGTGGTGCGGATGGTCGGGCAAGCCACGTTGCTGCCGGCGCTCCAGCCGACGTAGGGCGTGCCGGCCCGCACCTTGGCGCGGATCGCCTCGACGATGTCGGCGTCGTACATGCGCTTGAGCAGGGCGAAGGTATTGCCGCCGCCCACCGCGATGGCTTCGGCCTGTTCCACCGCGCGGCGTGCGTCGGCGCTGTGATGGATGGACTCGAGCGCGTAGCCCAGGCGCTCGAACACCGGTTTGACCATGCCTTCATATGTGTCGAAGCTGAAGCTCACGCCGGCGAAGGGGACGAACAGGACCTTGCGTGGCTCGAGCTTCAACAAGGTGTGGATCTGCGCGTCGGCATGTTCCAGGTAGCCGAGGTTGTCCTTGCGTGAGCTGCTCATCAGCAGGATGCGTTGATTCATGTCAGGTTCCGGTTGTTCAGTCGTGAAGGAAGGCTCAGGCGACGGCGGCGGCGATCAGCTCGGCCACGCGGTCGATTTCCTCATGCGTATTGAAGTAGTGCAGAGAGACCCGCGCCATGGTGGAGACGCCGTAGCGTGCCAGGATGGCATCGGCCATGAAGTTGCCCGCTTCGATGATGCATTGCTGCTGTTCCAGCGCGGCCACGATGCGGGCCGGGTCCACGCCGCGCACGTTGAAGGGCACGATGCCGATGCGGTCGGCGGCGTTGACCGGGCCATAGAGTTCGAAGCCGGGGATGGCGGAGAGCTTCTGCACGGCGTACGCGGTGAGGTTGCGCACGCGCGCTTCGATGGCGTCGACGCCGATGCGTTGCGCATAGCCGATGGCGCTGCCGAGGCCGAGGATGGCGGGCACGATGGGGCAGCCGGCTTCAAAGCGGCGTGCGCCCGGCACCAGCGACAACGCGCCGGTGGCGCGGTCATAGCTGCCGTTCCACCAGCCAACGAGCGCAGGCTCGATCGACTCGATCAGCGCGCGGCGTACATAGAGGAACCCCGAGCCCTCGGTGGCGCGCAGCGCCTTGCGCCCGCAACTGGCCAGAAAGTCGCAATCCAGCGCTTGCACATCGGAGCGCAGGATGCCCACGCTTTGCGCGGCGTTGACCAGGGACAGCACGCCGTGCGTGCGCGCCACTGCGCAGATGGCGGCGGCGGGCTGCACCGCGCCGGTGGAGTTGGGCAGGTGCGAGAAGGTCAGCAGCCGAGTGCGTGGCGTCACGGCGGCGGCAAAGCTGCCGGGAGACAGCAGCCCCTGTGCATCGGCTGCCACCATCTTCACCACGATGCCGTGGGTCTGCTCCAGGCGCTTCCACGGCAGCAGGTTACTGAGCATTTCCGTGTCGGCCACCAGCACTTCGTCGCCCGCTTGCCACGCGATGCCGCGCGCCACGATGGAGATGCTCTCGGTGGCGTTCTTGGTAAAGGCGATCTCGTCGGCCCCGGCGTTGAGCAGGCCGGCCAGTTGCGCGCGCACCGCTTCCACGCGGGCGTAGGTGGCCTTGCGGAAGGCCGGCAGGTAGATGCCCACGTGGCCGGTATCGAGCAGATAGGCGCGCACCTCGTCGAGCACGGCGTCCGGCGGCAGCGAGGCCGCCGCGGTATCGAGGTAGATGGTGGAGGCCGTCAACGGGGTGTCGGCGCGGATTGCTTGGATATCCATGAAACGTCTCGGGGTCGTGCAGGAAAAAGGGGGCTTCTTGCGTTGGCAGCGCTTACTTGCGCAGCTTGGTCACGGAGCCGAAGAAGCTGAACAACGCATCGCCCGCGATCACGCCGCCGGCGAAGGCGCTCATCGCCGCGATATCGCGCTCGCCCCGCAGGCGCAGCAGCACGAAGCGGATCAGCAGGCCGGCGAGTACCGCCCAGCCGGCCAGCGGCGAGGCGATCAGCATGCCGGTGGAAAGCAGGATGCCGAGCTGGCGCCTGGAGCCGCCCAGCAACTGCAGCAGCGCGCCGGGAATGGCCCAGATCACCAGGTTGCGTGCGATCTCGGCGGAGGAGCCGGCCTTGATCGACGCGGCGTAGACGCGGTCCACCGGCGGCAGCATGTTCTGTGAAAAGAAGGTCCCGTGGAACACGATCACCACCACCGCGGCGACGGCGAAGCCGATCATGGCGGCGAAGAACTGCTGCTTGCGCCCGGCGAGTTCCGCCTCCATGTCGCGGCCTTCGCCACGCAGCAGGTAGCCGGTCTTCAGGTCGTAGCCCATGTCGGCGAAGGCTGGGCCGGTGGCGGCGGAGAAGCCCACCAGGACCGCCAGCGCGGTCGGCGGGAAGCCGATCAGGATGCCGATGGTCAGCGTGATCAGCGCCACCGCGAAGGCCGGGAACCAGCCCGAATGCATTGCGGCGATGCCGACGATCAGCTCGTGCACATAGGCGGCGAACGCCGCGTACAGCACGAACACGACCAGCATGCCCAGCGACATGTCGGAAACATGGCCGGCCAGCACCGAGATCAGCAGCGCGATAGCCAGGTAGACCAGGAAGCCGCCCGACAGGATGCGGCTGGCGCGCGACGCCGGGACCTCGATGGTGCGCTCGTCGGCAGCCAGGGCGTTGCGCGACTTGTGGATTTCACGCGCGACCTGGAACAGCGCTACCAGCCCGGCGCCGATCATCAGGCCATGCGGGATATAAGCCTTGGCGATGTCGATGCCGAGCAGCGGCACCGAGTAGCCGCGCGTCAGCAGCCCCAGGCCGAACATGGTCAGCGCGGCGAGGTTGCCGAGAAAGGCCRCACCAAAGGCCGACATCGGAATGCCGAACCACGCGCCGCCCACGCCCACCGCGATGCCCAGGCCCAGGAAGGCCGCCTTGCGTCCGCCGCGGTCGCCCGCCCAGATCGCCTCCGCCGTGGCAATGCCCGCCGGCCAGGTGCCCGTGGCCGGGAAGATCTTGCTGCCGAACAGGAAATACAGCATGGCGCCATCGACGAACATGGCGATCACCGCGCCAATCAGCATCGGCGTGGCCAGCTCCGGCATGCCCATGGCGTAGGGCACGCCAAGCGGGATCATCAGCGAATTGGCCGCGCCGAAGGTGGCCGAGGAAATCGCTGTCTGCACCAGGTTCTGGCGCTCCAGCACACGGAAGCGCCGCGTGATTTCCAGCGGGATGCGCGAGAACACGATGGCGATCAGCGCGCCGATGATCGACGTATTGGCCGAGATCCCAAGCGAGACGATCAGCTGCATGCCGATCATCGCGCCGAACACCGACAGCCCTACCGTGACCAGCAGCAGGAAGGGTTCGGTGATGCGCGAGCGGGTGGCGGCTGTTGCCGCCAGGGGTGGGTTCATTGCTGCCGGGGCTTCCATGGTTCTACCTTTCATCATCTGTCCTGCCAGTGTTCTCCGCACGTTTTATTTAGCGGATGAAACCGGCAACCTCCTCGATTGGCCCCTTGGCCCGGCGCATTGCGTCCAGCAGGCGGGGTACGGCCTGTATGTCCAGTCTTTGCAGCGGCCCGGCGATGCCGAGCGAGCCGACCACCGCGCGCCTGTCGCGCGACCACAGCGGTACGGCCAGCCCGGCCACCGTGGCGGCGGCTTCCTCGCGGGTATGCGCCCAGCCGTCCAGGCGGATGCGCGCCAGTTGCGCTTCCAGTGCGTCCACTGCCTCGTCTTTCAAGCCGCCCGCGCGGTACACCTCGCCGCGGAAACCCTCGTCCTGGTAGGCCAGAATGGCCTTGGCATGGGCACCGGCGAACAGCGGGAAGCGCTGGCCCACTTCGATGGAAAAGCGCAACTGGTGCTGGCTCTGGGCGATATCCGTGCACAGCCCCTCGAAGCCATCGCGCCACGACAGGAAGACGGTCTCGCCGCTCTGCGCGGCCAGGGCTTCCAGCACGGGTTGCACCACTTCGCTGGGCGAGAAGGTGTTGCGGGTTGCCTGGCCCAGTTCCAGCCAGCGCAGGCCCAGGCCATAGCGTCCGGCGGCGTCCTGCACCAGGAAGCCATTGGCGGCGAAGGTGGCGAGCACGCGATGCACCACGGCGTGATGCAGCCCGGCGTGCTTGGCGAGTTCGCGCACGCCCCAGCTTGGCTGGCGCACGGTGAAGTGCGTCATCAGGCCGAGGGCACCGTTCAGGGTCTTGAGCATGGAAGCAGTCGGTGTTGCGGTTTTTGTGTCTCTATATAAGAGACAGTGTCTCTGTATGTGTAAAATGCTAGGCCTCGATGCGAGGCTGAACAATCAGGGTAAACACCGGGCGGGCAGGCTCCCGGGCACATGGCGTGCGGCCTTCTCCACGCCGTGGCGCCGCCTATACTTGGGCGGGGATCTGCAAGGGAGGATCGGCATGCCAGTCGAAGACCAGGCTTCCGGAGACGAGTTGGCCCGCATCGCGCGCCGGCGCCGGCAACTCGGCATTGCCAGGCGCATCCGCGATGGCGACGGCAACTGGGCCGTGGCGCTCTCCGGCGGCGGGATTCGCAGCGCCACCTTCTGCCTGGGCGTGATGCAGGCGCTGGCCAAGGCGCCGCCGCCGCCGGTGGCCGGCGCGCCCGGCGCGACACTGCATGACGTGAAGCGCGACGGCGGGCAGGCCGCTACGGCGGCGGCCATGCCGGATGTCATGCAGGACGCCGTGCAGGAAGGCGATGGCCCCGCGCCTGCTCTCACCGCGCCCCCGCCAGCCACCACCGCACTGCTTGGCCAGTTCGATTACCTCTCCACCGTCAGCGGCGGCGGCTACCTCGGCGCCTTCTTCTGCAGCCTGTTCGTGCCCGGCCGCCTGAAACCGGGAACGACGCCGCCCGAGGCCGCCGCGCTTGCCTACCGCACGCTGCGGCAGGAGCCGCCGGGGCGCATCCGCTCCTCGGTGTCCTACGCCGCCGACCCCGGCCGCGCCGCCGTGGCGTGGTTGCGCGAGAACGGGCGCTACCTGACGCCCACCGGCGCCGGCGATTCGCTCTACGCGGCGTCGCTGATGGTGCGCAACTGGTTTGCCATGCAATACGTGATCGGCAGCGCGCTGCTGTTGCTGCTGGCATTGCTGGCCCTTTCCCGCCATCTCGCGGTGGGGACCTGGCTCGACCTGGGGCGGCATGAGATGGATCTGCTGCACGACGCGCGGCAGGTGTTCAACGAGGGCGGCCTGGCGATCTGGTGGAGCGAGTTGCTATGGCTGCCGCTGGCCGCGCTGCTGCTGTTCGCGGTGCCGCCCGGCCTGGCTTACTGGCTGGTCTACCCGCGCGCCGGCGACGGGCGGCCGGCGTTGCGCTTCGATAGCCTCGCCACGCGCCTTGCCGCGCTGGCTGGCGTTGTCATGCTGGGGCTGGCCGCCTGGCTGCACAACCTCGGGCCGGGGCTGGTAGTGTCTTGCCTGCTGCTGGCCATCGCGGTGCTGACCTTGCTGGGCGTGGCATGCTGCTTTGTCCTGTGCCGGAGCCAGCCTGCCACCGTGCAGGCCTACCGCGTGCGTGCCACGCGCGTGCTGAGCCGTGCCGTCGGCGTGGCGCTGTGGCTCGCGGCGCTGGGCGTGGCGGATACCGTGGCGCGTACCTTCTACCTCTACACGCAGGCCACGGGCCACCCCTGGGGCGCGCTCGGTCCGGCGGGGATGCTGGGTGGCCTGGTCTGGCTGATCCGCTATGGCGCGGGCCTGCTCGATGGCAAGGGCAGCGATGGCAAGGGGGGGACGTGGCTGTCGCGGCTGCCGGTGTCGCTGTTGGCCGGCATCGCCGCCGCCGTGGTGGCGATGCTGGTTTTCGTCATGTGGTCGTGGCTGGTGTTGTGGGTGAGGTGGAATGGGCGCGAGCCGGTCGACTGGCTGGTGTTCGGCACGGGCTACACCGCGCCGGTGCTGTCCGTGCTGAGCGCGCTGGCGCTCGGGCTCACGCTGATTTCCGGGCGCTTCGCCGGCTTCCTGAACCTGTCCACGCTGCAGCAGTTTTATTCGGCCCGCCTGACCCGCGCCTACCTCGGCGGCTCCAACGGCCAGCGCTTCGCGCCCGGCAGCGGGGCGGCACCGGCGCAGCAGCACGCCAGCCAGCGTGCCAGGCTCAGCGTGGCCGAGCCCGAGGCCGGCGATGCGCTCAGCCTGAACACCTACTACGATCCCGCCATGCTGGCGCCGCTGCACCTGATCAACGTCACGCTCAACCTCACCGTGGATCCCGCCGAGCAACTGGTGCAGCGCGACCGCAAGGGCAAGCCGCTGTGCATCGCGCCCGGGCCTTTCATGTTGCCGCCCACGGCCACGCGCGCCGTGCCCGCCGATTCCTTCGTGCGCTTCACCGTGGACGGGCAGTTGTATTACCCGGAGACGCACAAGGCGGGCGGCAGCGAGCTGTCGCAGTCGCGCACGCTCGGCGACTGGATCGCTACCTCCGGCGCGGCGATCTCCACCGGGCTGGGCCGTTCCACCACGCTGGGCACGTCGCTGTTGCTGGGGCTGGCCAACCTCCGCCTGGGCACCTGGTGGCCGTCGTATCCGCTGGATGCCGGCAGCGCGCCGCGCGCCGGCGGCGCCGACCGCGACTGCGTGCAGGCGGACCGTGCCGGGTTGCCCTGGCTGGGCGGCTTTATCACGCTGTTCCGCACCCAGTACTACCTGGCCTGCGAGCTGAGCGCGCGCTTTCATGGCACGCGGCGCGGCTGGCAGTATCTGTCGGACGGCGGCCATTTCGAGAACACGGCCGTGTATGAGCTGCTGCGTCCCGAGCGCGGCGTGACGCTGATCGTGCTGTGCGATTGCGGGGCGGATCCCCAATACCAGTTTGGCGATCTTGCCAACCTGATCCGGCTGGCGCGCATCGACATGGAGCTGGAGATAGTGGTGGATACCGCGGCCGCCGGTGACGATGTGCTCGGCAACGCGTTCGGCACGCCGGCGGATTTCCTGCCGTCGGCGCGACAGGCGTCGAGCGAGAAATGCGCGATCCTGCTGAACGTCTTTCGTGCCGCCGACCCGGCTGCCACGCGCCGGCCGGTATCGCGCATCGTCTTGCTCAAGCCCTGCATGATTGGCTCGGCGCCGGCCGATGTGCAGCAGTATGGCGCCGGCCATCCCGGGTTCCCGCAGGAGCCGACCAGCGACCAGTTCTTCGACGAGGCGCAGTGGGAGAGCTACCGCGAGCTGGGCTTCGCCATTGGCCAGCGCGTCTTCGGCGGCGGGGCGCAGGGCGATGCGGTGGCGCACGCCCTATGGCTACACTAGGCTCGCTCAGCGTCCGAAGCCCACCACCTCTTCCAGCCGGCGGCTCGCTTCGCGCAGCGCATCCAGCATGCGCGRCACCGATTCCTCGTTCAGGCGTTGCTGCGGGCCGGCAATCGCCAGCGAGCCGACCACCTCGGTGTGGTCGCGCGACCATAACGGCAGGGCCAGCCCAGCCACGCTGGCGGCGGCCTCGCCGCGCGTATGCGCCCAGCCTTGCGTGCGGATCTCGGCCAGCTGCGGCTCGATGACGGCGGGATCGGGCGCGGCCAGCGCGGGCTGCGCCTGGTCGCGGGCATTCTCCAGCACGCGGGCGCGAAAGGCATCGTCCTGGAAGGCCAGGATCACCTTGGCGTGCGCACCGGCGTGCAAGGGAAAGCGCTGGCCCAGCTCGATCGAGAACCGCAACTGGTGCTGGCTCTGGACCATGCCCACGCACAACCCCTCGTGACCATCGAGCCACGACAGGAACACCGTCTCGCCGCTTTGCTCGGCGAGCTTTTCCAGCACCGGCTGTACCACTTCCGCCGGCGAGAAGGTCTTGCGTACCACCTGGCCCAGTTCGAACAGCCGCAGCCCCAGCGAATACTTGCCGCTGACCGCGTCCTGCACCAGGAAGCCATTGGCGGCGAAGGTGGCGAGCACCCGATGCACCACCGCGTGATGGACCCCGCTGTGCTTGGCCAGCTCGCGCACGCCCCAGGTGGGCTGGCGCACGGTGAAGTAGGTCAGCAAGGCCAGCGCGCCGTCCAGAGTCTTGAGAGTCATACGAATTTCCTGCTTTGCATGGGCAGCATGGTACGGATAAGCGGCGTGGGGCTCAATGTCTGCGCGGGGTTTGCTGCGGATTCATGCAAAAACGGCGGACGGCACCCACAGGTGCCGTCCGCCGTTCTCGGCGAAGCGTTCGCCGTACAGGCTTTACCGGTTGACCACCTTGGCCGGCATCGCCAGCACCAGGAAGCAGCTCGCCAGCAGGCAGCCCGCAAACAGGATCAGGCCCGCGCTTGGGCTATGGAAGGTGTCCTTCAGCCAGCCCAGCAGGTAAGTGGCCGCAAAGCCACCGAGGTTGGCGATCGAGCAGGCCAGCGCAATGCCGGCGGCGGCCGCGGTGCCGCTCAGGAAGGTCGACGGCAGGCACCAGAACACCGGGAAGGTGGCCACGATGCCCACGTTGGCCAGCGTCAGCATCAGCACGGTGGCGGAGGTGGAACCGGTGACGAAGGTGCTGCCCACCAGGCCGGCGGCGCCCGCCAGGATGGGGATCACGATATGCCAGCGGCGCTCGCGCGTCTTGTCGGAGTGGGCGCCGTTGAGCAGCATCGCGATCACCGCCACCGCGTGCGGGATCGCGGTCAGCAGGCCGATCTGCAGCGGGCTCGCCACGCCGGAGTCGCGGATGATGGTCGGCATCCAGAAACCGATCGAGTACGTGCCCATCAGCAGGCACATGTCGATCAGGCCCAGCATCCACACGCGCTTGTCGGTAAAGGCCGCCTTGAGCGAGTGGCTGCTCTCCACCAGCACGTCGGTGTCCAGGTTGCGCTGCAGGGTGCGCTTCTCGTCGGCCTCCAGCCACTTGGCGTCCTTGATGCCGTTGGGCAGGTAGAAGAACACCATCACGCCCAGCAGCACCGAGGGAATGGCTTCCAGGAAGAACAGCCATTGCCAGCCGGCCCAGCCGTGCATGCCGGCGAAGGCGGTCATGATCCAGCCGGAGATCGGGCTGCCGATCATGCTGGCCAGGGGCAGGCCCATCATGAACAGCGCAATGATCTTGCTGCGCTTGTGCGTGGGGAACCAGTAGGTCAGGTACAGCAGCACGCCGGGCAGGAAGCCGGCCTCGGCGGCGCCCAGCAGGAAGCGCAGCACGTAGAACTGCGTTGGCGTGTTGACGAACATGGTGGCGCCGGACAGCAGGCCCCACGTCACCATGATGCGGGCGATCCAGATGCGCGCCCCCACCTTTTGCAGCACCAGGTTGCTCGGCACCTCGAACAGGATGTAGCCCACGAAGAACAGCCCGGCGCCCAGGCCGTAGACCGTTTCGCTGAAGTGCAGGTCGTCCAGCATCTGCAGCTTGGCCAGCCCGACGTTGATGCGGTCGAGATAGGCGGCGAGGTAGCAGGCACAGAAGAACGGGATCAGGCGCCAGGTCACCTTGCGATAGATGTCTGGCTGCGCTGCCGCGGGTAGCACGCCCGCCGCGCCGTCTTGATACTGATACGACATGTTTACTCCTTAACTGTTTTACCGTTGTCTACCGTGTGGATGTCTTTGCCATCGCTGTCGCCGCTTGGGTGCTGTTGCATATGCAAGCAGCGGGCCAGGGCCTGTGCAGTGATGGATGTTCGATTTTTATGGTTTCCGGCGGGCTGGCCGGGATGTTACGCGCCGTCCTTGTGCAGGGGCGGCACCGCTTTCCTTCATCCGGCACTCATGTAGTGCCTTCTACATGAAGCGTTCAGCGTAAGCTACATGAAACAAGCTCGCAAGGGAGCGATGGCGGTTTTCTCCTCGGGGTTTTCCCGTGCCGCGCGGCAAGCGCGCGGCAGCGGGCGGCGGCAAGGTGGCTTGCCGCAGGAATTGACGGATCGGGGGCCTCAGGCCGGCCTGTTTTTGTTCAGTGCCTGCTTAATGAGATGGGGCTGCGCGCAGCCGCGCGAGCGTGTCGTCCACGTTTTCCCATGCGGGTTTGTCGGGGGCGAAGCGGGCGCGCAGGTAATGCACCAGCTGCGTCAGTTGGCGGTCGTCGAGGCTTTCGCCGAAGGCCGGCATATAGCCCAGTTCGCTTGCCGCCGGCGTGGGAATACCGTCGAGCAGCACGCGGATCAGGTTGTCGGGCTTGTCGCCGTGCAGGTTGGTATTGAGCGCGAGCGACGGCTTGATGCCGAACTGCCTGATGCCCTGGTCGCCCTGGTGGCAGACCGCGCAGGCATTCTGGTAAAGGCGCGCGGCAGGGCCGCCAAGCGTACGCGCCGCGGTGGCGCTGCGCTGCTCGAGCAACATGGCTTGCGCGCTTGCCGCCGCCGCATCCGGCCCGGTCTCGCCGAACGACGCCACATAGTGCGCGATGGCGCGCACATCGTCCTCGGGCAGCAGCGCCAGTTCTTCCACCACCGGCGCCATCGGGCCGGCGGCGGCGCCATGATGTGGCGCGTAGCCGGTGCGCAGGTATTCAAACAGCGATTGTTCCGTCCACGGCACCGGCGCATGCGAGAGCTTGCCCAGCGCGGGCGCCTCCCAGCCTTCGGCTTCGCCGCCGCCCAGGTAGAGGCGGCCGCCGCGTTCGGCGCCCAGCGCATTGCGCGGCGAATGGCAGGCGCTGCAATGGCCCAGGCCCTCGGCCAGGTAGGCGCCGCGGTTCCACTGCGCCGAGCGGGCCGGATTGGCCTCGAAGGGCTTGGCGCGGTGGAACAGCAGGTTCCATCCGGCCATCAGCGGACGCAGGTTGTAGGGGAAGGCCAGCGCGGTCTCGGGCGCCTTGGCGCGCACCGGCTCGGCGGCCATCAGGTAGGCGTAGAGCGCCTGCAGGTCGCCATCGCTGACCTTGGCGAAGGCGGTGTACGGGAACGCCGGGTACAGGTGCCGGCCATCGCGATGAATGCCCTGGCGCATGGCGCGCTCGAACGCCGCGTAGGACCAGTTGCCGATGCCGGTCTCGACATCGGGCGTGATGTTGGTGCTGTAGATGGTGCCGAACGGCGTATCCAGCGCCAGCCCGCCGGCATTGCGCACGCCGTTGGGTGCGGTGTGGCAGACCGCGCAGTCGCCCGCGGCGGCCACCAGCCGGCCGCGTTCGATGGTGGCGGCGGAATAGAAGCCGGCTTCGGGCGGGGCGACCGGCGCGATCGGCGCGCGCCACGGCATCGCGGTGGCGAACAGGCCGACGGCGGCGGTGGCGCCGGCCAGCAGCCAGTTGCGCTTGCGCGCGGCGCCTCGCTTGCTGGTGCCATCGGCACTGCCCTGCGCGGCAAGCGCAAGGCGGATACGTTCGCCGCTGAACGGCGGCTCGCGCAGGCGCACGCCGGTGGCGTCGAAGATGGCGTTGGCCACGGCGGGCGCGGCGGGCAGGGTGGCCGCCGCGCTGGTACCCAGCGTGGTGGTTGCCGCACCGAGTGCGCCGGCAATGCGTACCTGCGGCAACGGCACGGTGGCGAGCGCGGGCAGGCCGGCGTCGTGCCGTGCAGCCAATGCCGGTGCCGCTGTGCCCGGCCAGCTGTCGAAGGTGCCGCCGGCGATGAGTTGCTGTGCCGCCCGCGCGGCTTCCTGCTGCAAGGCCAGGGCGTTGCCCGCGCCTTGCTCGCCCGCATCGCTGTCATGGCCAAGCGTGACACCGGTCACGCTGACCTCGCCGGTGCTGGCATCGACTTCGACTTCGGCCACCCAGGCGGACCAGCTTTGCGCGGGCTGGCCCGCGTTGGCTTCGCCGGCTTCGATGGTGCTGGCATAGGCAAATCCACGCCCGCGCCGTACGTTCTGGTTCGCTTGCGTGCGTTCCCCGCGCGGCTGCCAGTTGGCTTGCGCCGCGACCCGGCGCACCAGGCCGGCCCCGCGCGCGTCGTCGAGGTGCCGCAGCCGCAAGGCCACCGGATCCTGTGCGCTGGCCGCCGCTACCTCGTCCAGGTGCGATTCATGTGCGAAGACATAGGCCCTTGCCGTCTGGCCAGGCGTGCCGGCGGCGCGCGGCAGGCCGGGCGCGCCGGCCTGCGTCACGCTCAGGCTGGCGAAGCGGTAGGGCGGCAGGATGGCGTCGCCCCTGGTTTCGTCGCTTGCGCCGGATGCATCGAGGTCAATCTCGCCRACCGGCGCCGGCGTTCCGGTCAGCCACAGGGCAAGCGGCGGGRCCGCCATCACGGCCGCGCTGCCGCGCGCATCGACAGCCGCATTGACAGCGTAAGCGGCGATCTCGCCATCGCCCGTCCACGCGCTCTCGATATGGGTATTCACCTGTGCCTGCGTGGCGCCCAGCTCATGCGCTTCCACGCGCACCCGGACCGTGCCGCCGGCGGCCTGCGCCAGCAAGGCGGCATCGGCAGCCGCATGATGGGCGTACAGCGCATCTTCGCCGGCGCGGTTGTTGTCGCTGTCCATGGCCTGCCAGCAGACCAGCGTGATGCGGTCTTCGCCGACGCCTAGCAGGGCCGCCAGTTCCATGCGCAAGGCCCCGGGGTTGCGGCTGGGCAGCCACACGCGCAGCGCGCCATCGCGCCAGTCGGCGACGGCGGTGCAACCTCTAGGTTGCAGCCCGGCAAGCGGCCATTGATAGTCTTGCGCGCTCCGGCCCGTGGCGTCCGCCATGGCCTGGGTGGTGTCACCGTGCGCGGCAAGCAGGCGGCGGGTGAGCGGCGCGCCTGGGGCCACGGGTTTGGGGGGTGCCTGCCAGCGGGCACGCAGCACGCCGGCTGCCTGCGCGGCCTGCTGCGCCGTGGCGGCGGCAATGCCCAGGAAATCGCCGCGCCGCACTACCGAAGCAACGCCGGGTAGTGCGCGCGCAGCGGCGTCGTCGCATTCAAGCAGCCGTGCGCTGCGCAGGCTGCCTGCGTGCCATTCCAGCACGGGAGGGCGTATCACGTGGCCTGCCAGCCATTGCCGCTCGGGCGGCGGCTGCCATGCCGTCACGCTGTCCTGGCCGATCACGAGTTGGTCGCGCCCGCTCATGGCGTGCCTTCCGGGGCGGCAGCCTGCCGCAGCAGCACGGCGGCGCGCCGGACCGCGCGCAGGATCTCCACATGCGTGCCGCAGCGGCAAAGGTTGAAGCGCAGTGCCTCGCGGATCTGCGCTTCGTCGGGGTCCGGGTTTTCCGCCAGCAGGGCCTTGGCGGTCATGATCATGCCGTTCAGGCAATAGCCGCACTGCGCCGCCTGTTCGTCGATAAAGGCCTGCTGCACCGGGTCGGGCTCGCCCGGCGCGCCCAGCCCGTCGAGCGTAGTGATGGCGCGCTGCGCCACCGCTTTCACGGGGATCACGCAGGAACGCGCCGCCACGCCATCCACCAGCACCGTGCAGGCGCCGCACTGCCCCAGCCCGCAGCCGTATTTAGGACCGTTGCAGGCCAGGTCGTTGCGCAGGATATAGAGCAGCGGCGTGCCGGGATCGACCTCGGCATCGAGCTGGTATGTGGTTCGGTTGACCCGGAGGCACAGGGGGCGGGGCGTGTTCATCGTGGGGCTGGGGGCGTTTTAGAACATCACTCGCGTGGCCGGGCGCCCGTTTGGGGGCGCCCGGCGGTCTTGCCGGGACGTGGCTCAGGCTGCGACGGCCACGCGCCCGGCTTCCACCAGTGGCACGCTGAACACATCGTAACCGAAGCACCAGTCCGGGTTCTCGTTGGTGCGCAGCCACGTGTTGTTGTGCGAAACCAGTTGCACCTTGCTGGCGCGCTCGGCACGGTTGGCCTCGTACAGCGCGAAGGCGGCGCCGAAGTCCGATACGCCGGTCTGGTCCAGGCAGCGCGCCAGCATGGCGGCGTCCTCGATGGCCATCGCCGCGCCCTGTGCCATGTGCGGCTTCATCGGGTGGCAGGCATCGCCGAGCAGCACCAGGCGGCCGCGGCTCCACACCGGCAGCGGATCGCGTTCCAGCAGCGGCCACTTGGTCACTTCCACGGTGCCTTCGATCAGCGATTGCACGCCTTCATGCCAGCCGTCGAACGCGGCGCGCATTTCCTCGATGCTGCTGGGCAGCCAGCTCTTGCTCATGTCCCAGGTGGGCTCGGGCACACCGGTCACGTAATAGATTTCGTCGAGCTTGCTGGTGTCGAAGTAGACCATCATGTGGCGGTCGTCGGACCACCACTTGGTGCAACGTTCGTGGGTGAAGCCTTTCACGCGCGAGATCGGGAACACGGCGCGGTGCGCCACGTAGCCCGTGTACTTGGGCGGCTCGGCGCCCAGCAGGCTTTCGCGGATGCGGGAGTTCACGCCGTCCGCGCCGATCACGATATCGGCTTCATCGACGGTGCCGTCGGCAAAGCGCAGGCGCACCACATGGCCCAGGTCTTCCACGCTGGCCAGCTTCTTGTCGAACAGCAGCGTGCCGGGCGCCACCGCTTCGGTCAGCAGGGCATGGAAGTCGCCACGGTGCACGGTCAGGTAGCTCGCGCCATAGTGCGACACGGCATAGTCGCCAAGCGGGATCTGCGCGATCACTTCGCCGCTTTGCCAGTCGCGGCTGTACCAGAAGTCCGGGTGGCAGCCCATGTTGTTGAGCGCATCCTCCAGGCCGATCCTGCGCATGACCTTCATGACATTGGGCCCGACGTGGATGCCGGCGCCCAGGCGCGAAAACGCCGGCGCCTGCTCATACAGCCTGACTTGATGTCCGGCGCGCTGCAGCAGGGCGGCCGCGACCGTCCCTCCCAGTCCGGCGCCGATCACTGCGATGCGTGGTTTGCCTTGCACGATGTTTCTCCTGGCGGTGTGATGTGGGTCTGAACAGGCCGTCTGGCCAATCGATGAATCGAGTGTACACACGAGAAATTTGCTTGTAAAGAAATGACATGCCACCCCTATGGAAAACCCTGATATCAAAGTGACTGAGCCGATTCAATGCCCATCATGCGTGAAAATACGCACCATTAAAGGGGTTGGTTCATTAAGCGGGCACTGAAATAGTGCCTATTCCTCCAGTCATGGTTTTGTTGTGCAAATAGCGTGTGTACACTACAATCGTTCGCAGGCTACGGAGACCATTGAAGGCTCCGGGCCGGCCGTGCAGGGCGCTGCCGCGAAGACGGGCGCCAGGGCGGGTGGACAGAACACATAGATGACGGAGTCGACAGTGCAGAAAATTTTCCGTATCGGCCAGATCGTGCCGAGCTCGAACACCACCATGGAAACCGAAATCCCCGCGATGCTGCTGGCGCGCCAGCAGGTGCGGCCCGAGCGGTTCACCTTCCACTCCAGCCGCATGCGCATGAAGAAGGTGGTCAAGGAGGAAC